>NZ_JBHVEE010000157.1:0-22493 GCF_042802415.1 Streptomyces sp. NPDC057486
CGCCCACCCCCATCCTCACAAGGAGCACGATGACCCCCGCCCCCTCGCCCCGCTGGCTGCGCTGGCCGGTCGGCACCCCCACACAGCGGTTCGCGTACGGCGCCGACTACAACCCGGAACAGTGGCCGCGCGAGGTGTGGCACGAAGACGTCCGGCTGATGCGCGACGCGGGCGTCAACATCGTGTCGCTGGCCATCTTCTCCTGGGCGCGCATCCAACCGGGCCCGGACGTATGGGACTTCGAGTGGCTCGACGAGATCATGGACCTGCTGCACGCGGGCGGCATAGCCGTTGACCTGGCCACCGCGACCGCTTCTCCGCCGCCGTGGCTGACCGCGCTGCACCCGGAGATCCTGCCGGTCAACGAGGTCGGCGAGACCGTCTGGCCAGGTGCCCGCCAGCACTGGCGGCCCACGTCGCCGGTGTTCCGGGAGTACGCGCTGAAGATGGCCGCCGCCATGGCCGAGCGCTACGCCGGCCATCCCGCACTGGCCGCCTGGCACATCTCCAACGAACTGGGCTGCCACAACATCTACGACTACTCCGACGACGCGGCCCGCGCCTTCAGGACCTGGCTGACCGCGCGGTACGGCACTCTCGATGCGCTCAACTTCGCCTGGGGTACGTCGTTCTGGTCCCAGCGCTACTCCGACTGGGACCAGATACTGCCGCCCCGGCTGGCCGCCTCGCACCCCAACCCGACCCAGCAGATCGACTTCAAACGGTTCTCCTCCGACGCCCTCAAGAACTATCTGCGGGCCGAACGCGACCTGCTGTCCCGGATCACCCCGGACGTGCCGGTGACCACCAACTTCATGGTGATGGGCGAAACCAAGGGCATGCACTACGCCGACTGGGCCGCCGAGGTGGACTTCGTCTCCAACGACCACTACGTCCACCCGGGACCGCAGGGCCTGGACGAACTGTCCTTCTCCGCCAACCTCACCGGCAACATCGCGGGCGGACACCCGTGGTTCCTGATGGAGCACTCCACCAGCGCCGTCAACTGGCAGGACGTCAACACCGCCAAGCGGGACGGTGCGCTGGCCCGCGACTCGCTGCTCCATGTGGCCCACGGAGCGGACGCGGTCTGTTTCTTCCAGTGGCGCCAGTCGGCAGCGGGCGCCGAGAAGTACCACTCGGCCATGGTTCCGCACGCCGGGGCCGACAGCGACGTGTTCCGTGCCGCGGCCGGTCTCGGCAGCCTGCTGGGTGAACTGCGCGAGGTCGTCGGGTCGTCCCGGTTGCCCGCCCGCGCCGCGATCCTCTTCGACTGGGAGTCGTGGTGGGGCGCCGAGCTGGACTCCCACCCGACTTCCCGGCTGCGCTACCGGCAGGAGGCACTCGACTGGTACTCGGCGTTCCTCGGCCTCGGGGTGCGGGCCGACGTCATCCACCGGGGCGCCGCACTCGACGGCTACGACCTGGTGGTCGCACCGACTCTCTACATGGTGCCGCGCACCCTCGCCAAGGAGCTGACGAACTACGTCGAGGGAGGTGGCCACCTGGTGACCACCTACTTCTCGGGTGTCGTCGACGAGAACGACCATGTCTGGCTGGGGGGTTACCCGGGCGCGCTGCGCGAGCTGCTCGGCATCAGGATCGAGGAGTTCGCGCCGCTGCCCGACGGACGGAGCGTCGCACTCGACAACGGCTGTGCCGGAACGCTGTGGACCGACCGGATCACCGTCACCGACCCGGCCGTCGAGGTGCTGTCCTCCTACCGCACGGGTGACCTGGCCGGCCGTCCCGCCCTCACCCGGCGCCGAGTGGGCCGGGGCTCGGCCACCCATGTGTCCACCCGGCTGGGCGTGGAGGGCCTTGCGGACGTCCTGTCGCATCTGCTCGGGGAAGCGGGTGTGTCCAGCGAACTGCCGGAGGCGGTACGGGGCCGGGTCGAGCTGGTGGTCCGCGGCTCCGGCACCGCCGCGTACTGGTTCCTGGTCAACCGCACGGACGAGCCGGTGGAACTGAAGGAGCTGAAAGGCGAGTTGCTCGCCGGAACGGCCGGCAGCCCCACCCCGGGTCCGGTGACGCGATTCGTTCTGGAGCCTCGCGGCGTGGTCGTCGTACGCAAACCCGGCAGCGCCCCTTTGGAGTGACCGGCGTCCTGCTGTTCGGGCCGTTGAACGGGCGGATCGGCAACCGCCTGACGCTCGGCGGCTCCTGTCTGCTGACGGCCGTCGGCGCCGCGGGTTTCGCGGTGGCGCCGGACCGGCCGGTGGCGCCGGCCATGGCGCTGCCGGCCGGTCTCGGCTTCGGCGGTGTCGACCACGGGCTCAACCAGCTCTTCGCGACCGGCTTCGGCCACCGCTCCACCGCCGTGCTGAACGGATTTCAGCGTCCGCCATTCGAGTGAAGGTGCGTCGGCTCTGCGTGTACGGAGACCGGGCCGCCCGCCTCCCCGTATCAGATAGCGGCAATGACCACGGTTCGAGAAGCACGATGACGGCCCCCGGCCCGGCGCGGGAGGCGGCCCCCGGTGCCTCACGGACAGGCCTTCCGGAGCAGCCGCGCGAACGGGTACGGACAGCGCCCGGCAGGACGGCGAACGCCCGTCCCGTACCGGCGTGGAGGACGCTCTGGCCGGCTGCGCTCTGTCTCCTGCCACTCGGTCTGCTCGGGGCGGCGGCGTGGTACGGGCGGTGGGTCCGGCCCGGGGCGGACGAGTGGTGCTTTCTGCCCGTCGTGCGGGACGAGGGGCTCCCCGGGATGGTCGGGAAGTTCTATCTCGGGGACAACGGACGGATCGCGAACGCCGTTCTGGTCTGGGCGTACGGGACGTTCGGCGTCGCGGGGCACCAGTGGTTCGGGCTGGTCAGCGGTGTGGTCACGCTGGGGATCCTGTGGGCGGTGACCGTATCGGCGCTGCGCCGGGGCGGTTTGACGGCGCCACGCGGAGTCCCCTTGCTCGTGGCGTCGATGGTGACGGCCGTCTTTCTGTTCGCGACACCCAACACGTACAAGACGTTCTACTGGCCCGCGTCGTCCGTCTCGCACACCATGGCGCCGGTTCTGGCCTGTGCCGCGGCTGTTCCGCTGCTCCGGGCCCGGTCGCGCGGGGGAAGGCGCTGCGCGCTGGTCGCCGTCTTCGTGGCGGGTCTGTGCATGGGGACGCTGTCGGAGGAGGCGTCCGTCGTCGTGCTCGTTGTCCTGTCGGCCGTACTGCTGGTACTCGCCGGGCAGCGCCGTGCCGGTGTGCAGCGGTGGTGCCTGGCGGGCATGGCGGGGACCGTGACCGGGACGCTGGTGCTCTACACGTCGCCGGGCGCGAGGATCCGGCGGGAGCGATTCGACACGAACGGACTGTCCTTCCTCGCGCCCGACTCGCTTCTCGGGTCCCTGCGCGGCTTCGGGCACATCCTGGGAACGCTCCTCACCACGTGGGCCTATCTGGGGGCGGTCGCGGCGGGGGTCCTGCTGGGGCTGCTCATCAGGGGGCCCGGTGGGCGGCGCGTGGTCCTGCCGGGGCGCTGGCCGCTGCTGTCCTGCGCCGGTGTCCTCGCGTTCCTGGTCTCCGGCTATCTCTGCACGGTCGTCGCGTATCCCGCCTTCGGCGCGAGCGTGATGACCTCCGCGCGGATCTGGAACGACTACCTGCTGCTGTACGTCGCGCTGCTCGTCGGGGCCGGCGCGCTGGTGGGACTCGCCCTGGGTCTGCGCGTGCGGCGCACCGGTGCGGTGCAGGCGGCCGGTGCGGGGGTGTGTGCCGTCGTGTGCCTCACGCTCGCCGTCCCACTGGGGCAGCTCGAACGTGACATGCGCGTCCGGGCGGTGAAGTGGGACCGTCAGGACCGGTGGATGCGCGCGCGTGCGGCGGAGGGCGACCGGGTTCTCCCGTACAAGCCGCTGTCGGTCGGCGGCATGGTGGAACCGTTCCGTCAGCACGGGCGGAAGGTCTGGCCGGCCACCTGCGTCGCCGACTACTACCACCTGGAGCGGATCACCTACTCGCTGCGGCTCCCCTGACCGGGCCGGACGCCTTCGTGATCGCGATCAGGACGGCGTCGTCGCCCAGGTGCCCGCCGGCGTGCCGCAGCAGGTCGGTCCGGAGATGCTCGACGAGGGCGTCGGGGCCGGTGCCCTTCCAGGTGGCGAGCCGGTCGGCGAGCGGGTAGAAGATGCCGCTGTGGTCGCGTGCCTCGATGACGCCGTCGGTGTAGAGGAGCAGCAGATCACCGGGGCCAAAGCCGAAGGTCTCGACCTCGTACTCGTTCGCCGACACGATGCCGAACCCCAGCGGGAGCGCGGGCTCCCTGACCTCCAGCGTCTGTACCCGGCCGTCGCGGAGCAGCAGCGGAGGGGGATGCCCGCAGTTCACCAGCCGGACGCAGTGGTCGTCCTCATTGACGTCCAGGACCACCGCGGTCACGAACGATTCGTCGTACTCCGGGTCCGTCAGGGCGAGCTGAGCCATGTTCCAGTACGAGGCGTTGGCGATGTGCGCCACGGCTCCGGGCAGCGAAAGGTTCTCGTACGCCGCCCCGCGGAACGCCCCCACCACCACCGCGGCGTCGTCGACGGCGGGCAGGCCGCTGCCGCGGACGTCGCCGACCACCAGGCGGGTGCCGCCCGGGGCGGGCACCGCGGCGTACAGGTCACCGCCGATCTGGGCCTCCTCCTCGGCCGCGATGTACACGGACGCGATGCTCAATGGGCCGATCCGGTGGGGCAGCGGGTGCAGCAGGACCTGCTGTGCGATGACGGCCACCGAACGCACCCGGTCCAGTTGCTGCTCGTGGCGGTCGAGGGCATGGCGGAAGACCACCAGGAAGATGGAGATCACGACCACGGCGGCGATCTGGGACTCGTGGTTCGGTGTCCCGATGCCGCCCTGCAGAGCCGCGATGACGACCTGGGCCGCCACGGCCAGTACTCCGACGACGGCCGTCAGGCCGGGGCCGGCGAAGGAGGCGGTGATCGCGGGCGCGGTGACGAGGAACGGGCCGAGGTGGATGGACTCCGGGCTGTTGAGGTCGATCAGAGCGACGGTCGCGATGATGGCGATCGGCACGGCCAGCAGGCCCTGGCTCAGCCGCCGGGACGGGGTGAGGCGGTTGTCTCTGTGCCGCACGCGCATGTCTTCTGCTTACACCCCTGTCGATCGGTCCGCGCCCCGTGGACGTCAGTGGATCCTCACGTGCGTCACCCGCACGGACCCCGTGCGTTCGCGGGCTCCGGGCGCCCGGTCCACGATCGGGGTCCGGGTACCCCGAGGGGAGAAAACCGATCGTGGACGCATGGGACTCGCAGAACAGCTACGGGCAGCCGCAGCAGCAAACCGGATACCTCCGCCCGAAACCGCCCCGGCTCCGTGTCGACGCGGCGCGGCTGTGGGCGGGCGGCGCCATGACCGCCGTCATCGCCGCGCTCACCGCCGTCGTCGGGGTGCTCCTCGTCCGCGGGGTCCTGGACGTGCCTCTCTTCGCTCCGAAGGGCGACGGAGCGATGGGCGACGCCTCGACGGGACTTCTGGCCGCCGGGGCCGCGGTGGCAGCGCTGGCAGGGACGGCGCTGCTTCATCTGCTGATCGTCGCGACGCGGCAGCCGGGCCCGATCTTCGTCTGCATCGTCGTCCTCGCCACTGTCGTCATGGTGTTGCTGCCCTTCACCACATCGCTCCCGATCGACGCCAAGATCGGCTCGGCGGCTGTCTGTCTCGCCGTCGGGATCGCGATCGGTTCCCTGCTGTCCGCCACCGGCCGCAGCTCGGTACGACGCTCCCCCTACTGACCGCCGGATCCGCGGCGTTCGGACGTACGGACTCGGCGCGGGCCGCGTCCGTACGAGGTGTCGCTCCCGCCGACCGGGAGCCGCCGGAGCTGTCATTTCTCCTCGGTCAGCTGGGCGTCGAGTTCGTCGAAGAGCAGCTCGCCGTGGTCGATCTGGCCGGTCCGGTACGCGGAGCGCGCCACCAGGTGCGCGGCGACCGGTCCGGTCATCATCTGGAAGAACCCGATCAGTGCGAGCGTGGCGAGGTCCATGCCGCTGCGCAGTCGCAACGCGACCCCGGCGAGGACCAGCAGCATGCCGAGGCTCTGCGGCTTCGTTGCGGCGTGGCTGCGCGACAGGACGTCCGGCAGCCGCAGCATGCCGATCACTCCGAGCAGACAGATGGCGGCGCCGATGAGGACCAGGACCGCTCCGGCCGTGTCGACGATCTGGAGCCAGAGGTTCACTTGCCTCCTTCTTTCTGCTGTCGTGTTTTCTTCGGCCGGTCGCGTACGGCGATGAAGCGTGCGATGCCCACCGATCCGGTGAACCCGAGGAAGGCGAGCACCAGCATGATCGGGAAGTAGAAGGGGTCGCGGGCGAAGGCGGACTTGGCGCCGAGCCCCGCGATGATGAGGGCGGCGCAGACATCCAGCGAGATCGCGCGGTCCAGCATCGAGGGGCCGCGCCAGACACGGGCGAGGAGCCCCGCTCCGGCGATGACGATCAGCACGACGGCGGCGGTGAGGAGCGCCCGGTCGACGGTCTCGGGGACGCTCATGAGGTCATTCCCGCAGGAGGGGGCTGTGGCGTCGGCGGGGGTGGCTCGGCGACGCGGGCGATCTCGTCGCGGGTGCCGAATGCCCGTACGGTCAGCTCCTCCAGCCGCCAGACCGAGCGCCGGGCCGCATCGAGCGCGGCGGGCCGGTCGGCGTCGAGGACGTGCAGGAAGACGGTGGCCGTGGCGCGGCGCACCTCGACGACCGATCCGCCGGGCACGTTCGACACGGCGACGGCGGTCGCCGCGAGCATCAGGTCGGAGCGGCAGCGCAGCGGTACGGCGATGACAGCAGCCCGGTGCGGATGGTCGACGAAGATCTGCCGGGTGACCTTCACGCCCGAGGTGTACATGTCGTAGAGCAGATAGCCGACGAGCAACACGATGCCCCAGGGGTGCAGCCGGAGCCCCAGGTCGACGCGGGGCAGCGGGAAGGCCAGGCAGACGGCCACCGCGACGAGCACGCCCGTCAGCACATTGGCCCAGTTCAGGCTTGACCAGAGCAGTACCCAGATGGTGGTGAGCCAGGCGATCAGCGGGAGGTCGAGCACGCGGCGACGGCTGCCGAATTGGCAGCTGAGCGGTGGCAGTTCCGCGTTCCGGTTGGGCAGGGTGATCCAGCGTCTCACCGGCCGAGCACCGCCTCGGTGTAGGGGGTGCGGGCGAGGAGTTCGGCGGCCGCGCGGTCGGTGTAGGAGGTCAGTGGTCCGGCGAGCACGGTGAAGGAGAGGCCGAGGGCGACGGCCGCCGCGGTGGCACCGGTCATCAGGCGCGGCAGTTTCGTCGTGGTGGTGACGGCATGGCCGTGGAGGGTGGCGGCCACCGCGCGGCCGGCGGGCTGGTGCCGGGGGAAGACCGGTTCGTCGCCGGTGCCGGGGATGCGGTCCGGGCCCTCGTCGGCGTCCTCGTCGTCGGCGTCCTCGTCGTCGGACTCCAGGACTGTGCCGTCCGCCGCCTGGCCTGGTGGCGCGGCCCGCCAGAACGCCAGGTTCCAGACCTTGGCCATCACGTACAGGGTCAGGAGGCTGGTCACCGCGGAGCCGATGACGAGGATCCAGGCCCAGACGCTCCCGTCGGCGACACCGGCCCGCATCAGTCCGAGCTTGCCGATGAAGCCGGAGAGCGGCGGGATCCCGGCGAGGTTCATGGCGGGCACGAAGAAAAGGGCGGCGAGCAGCGGGGCGGCCTTGGCGAGTCCGCCGATCCGGGTGAGTTCGGTGGTGCCGCCGCGGCGCTCGATCAGTCCGGCGACGAGGAACAGCGTCGTCTGGACGGTGATGTGGTGGGCGACGTAGACGATCGCGCCGCCGTACGCGTCGCGGGAGGCGAGACCGATCCCGAAGACCATGTAACCGATGTGGCTGATGAGGGTGAAGGAGAGCAGACGCTTGAGGTCGGTCTGGGCGACGGCTCCCAGGATGCCGATCACCATCGAGGCGAGTGCGGCCGCCATCAGCAGGTCGCCGAGCCGGTTGCCGGGGAAGAGCAGGGTCTCCGTTCGCAGCATGCAGTAGATGCCGACCTTGGTGAGCAGGCCGGCGAAGACGGCGGTGACGGGGGCGGGTGCGGTCGGGTACGAGTCGGGCAGCCACGCGGCGAGCGGGAACACGGCGGCCTTGATGGCGAAGACGGTCAGCAGCATGGCCTGGATCGACGTCTGTACGCCGAGCGGGAGTCCGCCGAGCCGCCCGGCCAGCTGGGCGAAGTTGGCGGTGCCGGTGGCCGCGTACGTCATGGCGATGGCCGTGAGGAACAGCATCGACGAGAAGAGCGAGATGATCACGTACGTGGAACCGGCCCGGACGCGAGGGCCGGTGCCGCCGAGGGTGAGCAGGACGAAGCTGGCCACCAGCATGATCTCGAAGCCGACGTACAGGTTGACGAGGTCTCCGGCGAGGAACGTGCAGGAGACGCCGGCGACGAGGATCAGATACGCGGGGTGGAAGACCGCCACGGGTGTCTCTTCGTCCCGGTCGGCCATGCCCTGGCCGATGGAGTAGACCAGAACGCAGAGGGTGATGGCCGAGGAGACGGTCAGCATCAGTCCGGACAGCCGGTCGGCGACCAGCGTGATGCCGAGCGGCGGCGCGAAGTCGCCGAGATCGACGCTGAGCGGGCCCCGGATGTCGGCGGAGATCATCAGGGCGACGGCGAGCGCGAGCACGGCGGTGAGCACGACGACGCTGATGAAGCGCTGGAACTGTTTGAGCCGGGTGCCGAAGGCGAGACTCAGGCCGGTGGCGCAGAGCGGCAGCAGCACCGGCAGTGGGACGAGTGCGTTCACCCGGTGTCTCCTCGATCGGCGTCCGTTCCGGTGTTCCGTTTCGTTGCGTAGTCCTCGGGGTCCGCGCCCAGCACGTCGTGCCAGAGGTCTCCGGTGGCGTCGCGGCCGCGGGCCTGGAGGGCGCGGTCGGCGCGCAGCCGGGCCCGGAGGCGCCTCCGCTCCTCCCGGTAGCGGGCGCGTTCCTCCGGTGTGCGCTCGGACACGGACCGGTACTGCTCGCGCAGTTCGTCCCGCTCCCCCAACACCTCGGCGCGCAGCGCGATGCGCCGGTCCTCCAGGTCGTCGTGGACCTCGTCGGTACCGGTCAGCTGGTGACTGCGGTAGGCCATCGCGAGAAGGAATGCCGTGGTGGCGAGGGTGATGACGATCGCGGTGAGGGCGATGGCCTGCGGCAGCGGGTCGGTGACCTGACGGAGCGGGACGCCGTACAGAAGGGGTTCCCGCCCCGCCCTTCCGGTGGCGGAGAGGACGAGCAGGTTGATCCCGTTGCCCGCGATCACCGCGCCGAGCAGGATCCGGGTGAGGGGGCGGGTGAGCATGAGGATGCCGCCGACGGCGCAGAGCACGGCGGCCGTGGCGAGGAGCGAGGCGCTGACCGTCACCGGACGGCACCTCCCGCCTCGGGCTCCGGTCCCGGTCCCGGCGCGGCGGCCGCCTTCTCCGCGGCGGCCCGCTCGATCTGCCGGTCGATCTTGGCGCCGAGTGCGCGCACGATGTCCAGCACCACGCCCAGGACCAGCAGGTAGACGCCGAAGTCGAAGAGTACGGGCGTGGCCAGGTGATACGCGCCGATCACCGGCAGTCTGCCGTAGTAGGTCCACGCGTGCAGGACCGTGCCCCCGGCGAGGCCGAGCAGCGCCACGCCGGTGGAGAGGAACAGCCCGAGGCCGGTGAAGAGTCCGGGCTGCAGCGGTGCGGCTTCGGCGAGTTCGAAGCGGCCGCCGGCCAAGTAGCGGGTGATCAGGGCGAGTCCGGCGACGAGTCCGGCGACGAACCCGCCGCCCGGCACGTTCTCGGCGCAGAACAGCAGATAGACGGAGAGCACCAGGACCGGGTGGAACAGCAGTCGGGCCACGACCTCGAAGACGACGGACCGGTGTTCGGGGGCGAGCGTGGCCCCCGCCGCGAGCCAGGACCGTTCCGGCGCCCCTTCGTCGCCCCGCAGCACCCCGGTCAGTTCCGGCGCCGTCAGCGACCAGGCCGTACGCCTGGGTACGTCCTCGCGCAGCCCGGATCCGTCCGCACGGCGGTGCAGATAGAGCAGGCTCGTCACGCCGATCGCCGCGGCGGCGAGCACGGCGGACTCCCCCATCGTGTCCCAGGCCCGCAGGTCGACCAGGATGGTGGCGACGACGTCCTTGAGCCCATGGTGCGCGGTCTCCTCGACCATGGCCGCCCCGGCGGGGTCTGCGGTGCGTGCGGCTGCCGCGACCCACACCACCACGCCGAGGGTCGCCGCCGCGGCCAGCGCCACCGGGATGCGTACGGCGCGCCGCCATGTACTGACCGACTCCTGGAAGTGCACCGGCATCCGCCGCAGCACCAGCACGAACACGATCATGGACACGGTCTCGACGCAGAACTGGGTGAGCGCCAGGTCCGGGCCGCCCTGGACGACGAAGAGCAACGCGGTCCCGTACCCCGTCAGTCCCGCAAGCACCACGGCCTTCATGCGGCGGCTGACGGTGAGACAGAGCAGCGCGGACGCGCAGGTCAGCGCCGCCGCCGCCCCTTGCAGCGGTACGTCCCAGATGCGTGGCGCCGAAGCACCGTGCCAGGGCCGGTCCACCCCGAGCACGGCGAGCTGCCCGGCGAGCATCACGAGCAGCGTGGTGGCGAGGTAGACGGAGAGCGAGCCGCGCTGGACGAAGCCGGTGACCTCGAGCGAGATCCGTTCCAGGCCGAGCAGCAGACGTCCGAAGACCCGGTCGGCGGTCGGCCAGGCGATCCGCCGGGAGAGCCGGGTCACCGTGGTCTGCCCCGCGAAGAGCACCACACCGCCCGCCACGGCGACGGCCGAGAGCAGCAGGGCCGTACCGAATCCGTGCCAGAGCGCGAGGTGGTACGGATGCGCGGGTACGGGGAACGTGTCCGCGTACGCACTGAGGAGCCCGTACGTCCAGCCGACGCCCGGTCCGAGCACCAGACCGCAGAGGGCCAGCAGGCCGGGCGGCCCGAGGAACGCCCAGCCGACCCGGTGCACCGGAGTGGAGTCGACCCCGGGCTTGCGGGCGAACGCGCCCCAGACGAACCGCAGGGTGTACGCGACCGTCAGCGCGGATCCCGCGACGGTGACGCCGAGCGCCCAGCGGTCCGCGCTGTCGCCGTGCAGCAGCGCGTCGAACGCGGCCTCCTTCGCGGCGAAGCCGAGCATCGGGGGCAGCGCGGCCATGGACGCGGCGGCGAGCACCGCGACCGCGCACACGTGCGGCAGCGTCCTGCCCACGCCGGAGAGCCTGCGCAGGTCACGGGTACCCGCCGCATGGTCGACGATGCCGGTGACGAGGAACAGCGTGGCCTTGAACAGGGCGTGACCCAGGATCATGACGGCCGCGGCGAGCGCCGCGTCCCGGTTGCCGACCCCGGCGAGCACGGTCAGGAAGCCGAGCTGACTGACGGTGCCGTAGGCGAGGACGAGTTTGAGGTCGTTGAGTCGCAGCGCCCGCCAGCCGCCGAGCAGCATGGTCGCGCAGCCGAGCACCATGACGACGGGCCGCCAGACGGGGACGTCGGCGAAGCCCGGGGCGAGCCGGGCCACCAGGTAGACGCCGGCCTTGACCATGGCCGCGGCGTGCAGATAGGCGCTGACAGGGGTGGGCGCGGCCATGGCGTTCGGCAGCCAGAGGCTGAACGGCCAGATCGCCGACTTCGACAGCGCCCCGCACAGGATCAGCGCCACGGCCACCTGGACGGCGAGGCCCGTGCTCGGCGGGTCGGCGACGATCGTGGAGATCCGGTAGGTACCGGCCGCCTGACCGAGGATCAGGAAGCCGACAAACATGGCGAGACCGCCGAGCGTGGTCACGGTGAGTGCCTGGAGCGCGGACCGGCGGCTGTGCTTGAGCTCGCTGCTGTGCCCGATCAGCAGGAAGGAGAAGAGCGTCGTCAGTTCCCAGAACACATAGAGGGAGATCAGGTCGTCGGCGAGGACCAGGGCGAGCATGGCGCCGGCGAAGGCGAGCAGGTTCCCGGCGAACGCGGGGAGCTGCGGGGTGTCGTCGGAGAAGTACGAGGCGCAGTACAGCAGGACGAGCGCGCCGACCCCGGCCGCGAGGAGCACCATGAGTTCGCCGAGCGCGTCCAGGCGCAGGTCGACGAAGACGTCGTACGCCGGCATCCACGGCCACGACGAGGTGACGGACCCGCCGGACGCGGCGGTGTTCCACTGTGCGGCCGCCCACACCGTGGCGGCGGCGGGCGGCAGCGCGAGGACGACGAAGGCGCGGCTGCCCAGTCGCCGCACCAGCGGGCGCGCGCACGCGGCGAGAACGAAGTGGCAGACGATGAGCGTGGTCACAGGGGCCCGGAGGGCGTCCGGGGCCGCTGCGCGACATGACGGGCGAAGGACACCAATTACAGATATATCCCCGGTCGCCCTTCACCCGTACGGCGCGCCGCGCCGACCGCCCCCACTCGGTTCACTCGATGCCGCCGCAGCCCCGCAGTGATCGCAGGACGGGTGTTGCCGGAGAGCGCGGGATCGGCTCGCCGCTGCGGACGCGGCTGTACGGCGACCGCTGCACCCCCGAGTGCACCGGATTCGCCAACTGGCGTGCGACGGTGCCCCGTCAGCCGCAGGTACGGGGTGTGGTGAGGGGCGCCGCGGGCAAGGGTGCCGAGGCGCTGCTCACCCCGATCACGGACGAACTGATGTACCTGGGGGCGGTGTTCGCCGAGGCGAGGCTTCCGGCAGGACCCGGAGCGGGCGCACGAGCAGCTCACGGAGCGGCTCTCCGCGTTCTCCGGACCGGTCGCCGAGGCGCTCGCCACAGTCACCGACCCGGCCTCCGTGGTGTATTCGCGGATCTCCCAGGTGACGGTCGAGGAGCCGTGGCACGTCGGCCGGGCGGTCCTGGCCGGTGACGCCGCGCACGCCGGCACCCCGCACATCGCGCAGGGTGCGGCGATGGCTGTCGAGGACGCGGCCGTGCTCGCCGAGCCCCTGGACGGCGAGGCCGAGGTGCCCGCCGCCCTCGCCGCCCGGGAGGCGCGCCGCCGGCCCCGGGCCATGTGGGTGCAGTCCATGTCGCGTGCCGTGCTCGAGCAGGGGACGGGCGTCGCGACGACACCCGAGGAGGACGAGCTGCTGAAGGTCGGCATCCCGGGTGCGGCACATGTGCCGGTGCAGCCGTACTGATGCGCCTGCCGTGCGGGCGTGGCGCCACGTCACGCCCGCACGGTGTGTTCACGGCAGTACGGCGATGCCGTCGAGCTCGACGAGTGCCTGTTCGTCCCAGAGCCTCGCCGCCCCGATGACTGCCATCGCCGGGTAGTCGCGGCCGGCCAGCCGTTTCCAGATCCGACCGAGTTCGGGGGCGTGGGCGCGGTAGTCGGCGACATCCGTGGCGTAGACGGTCACCCGCGCCAGGTCGGCCGGGGAGCCCCCGGCCGCACGCAGCGCGGTGAGCAGATTGGTCAGGGCCGTCGCGAACTGCTCGGGCAGCGTGGCCCCGACGACCTTGCCGTCCCGGTCGAGGGCGGTCTGCCCGGCCAGGAGGACCAGGCTGCCGCCGGTGGCCGTGACGGCGTGCGAGAAGCCCGTGGGCGGGGACAGTTCGGCGGGGTTGATCCGGTGGATCGGGCTCATACGGCAGGCTCCTGATTCACGGTCGGCGTCCGATGCGCGGTCCCTGTCGCTGTCTCCGTCGCCGCCGCGTACAGCTCCTTGGCGACGATCGTGCGCTGGACCTCGCTGGCGCCCTCGTAGATCCGCGGGGCACGCACCTCCCGGTAGAGGTGTTCGAGCAGATGGCCGCGGCGCAGTGCGCGGGCGCCGTGCAGCTGGACCGCCGCATCGACGACGTACTGCGCCGCCTCGGTGGCGTACAGCTTCGCCATCGCCGCCCGGCCCGGTACACCGGGTTCCCCCGCGTCGTACGCCGCCGCCGCCGCGTAGACGAGAAGCCGGGCGGCCTCCGTGCGGGTGGCCATCTCGGCGACCTGATGGGAGACGGCCTGCAGTTCCTTCAGCGGACCACCGAACGCATTGCGCTGCGCGGTGTGGGCGAGGGTCGCGTCGAGGGCGGCGCGGGCCATGCCGACGGCGAACGCGCCGACGCTGGGACGGAACAGATTGAGGGTGTTCATGGCGACCCCGAAGCCGCGGTCCGGTTCGCCGAGCACATCGTCGGGCGTGACCGGCACGCCGTCGAAGGCGAGCGCACCGATCGGGTGCGGGGAGAGCATGTCAAGGGCGGTCCCGGTCAGTCCCGGGCGGTCGGCAGGGACCAGGAACGCGGTCACGCCGCGGGCTCCGGCGCCTGGTGTCGTACGGGCGAAGACAGTGTAGAAGTCGGCCTCGGGGGCGTTGGAGATCCAGCACTTCTCACCGGTCAGCCGCCAGCCGTCCGGGGCGCGCTCGGCCGCCAGGGCGAGCGCCGCGGCGTCGGAGCCGGCGCCGGGCTCACTCAGCGCGAAGGCGGCCACGACACGCCCGGCCCGCACCTCGGGGAGCCAGCGCGCCCGGTGGGCCGCGGTACCCGCCTGGACCAACGGGTATGTGCCGAGTCCCTGGAGGGCCAGCGCGGTCTCGGCCTCCGTGCAGCCGCGGGCGAGGGACTCCCGCAGCAGGCAGAGGTCGAGGGCGCCGGAGGAGAAAAGGCGGTCGAGCAGGCCGAGTTCGCCGAGGGCGGCGATCAGCGGGTGGTTGACGTGCCCCGGTTCGCCCTTCTCGGCGAGGGGGCGCAGCTCCTGTTCGGCCAGGGCGCGCAGTTCTTCGCACCAGGCGGTCTGTGCCGGATCGAGTGAGAATGCCGTCATACCGGCGCCTCTCCTGTCCCCTATCGCGAACTGTTGACTACCGTCATTCAAACGATACGCTCCAAGGGCGACAAGGGGGCGATCCGTTATGGACCCGAAGACCTCAGCGCACCTCGACACCTTTGCCCGGGAGCATCTGCCACCCCCGGACCAGTGGCCGGAACTGGTCTTCGGCCTCCCCGAGCTGAACTATCCGGACCGGCTGAACTGCGCCGCCGAGCTGCTCGACGGCACGGTCGCCCGCTTCGGCCCCGACCGCCCCGCCTTCCATACGCCCCAGGGCGCGATCTGGAGCTACGGGGAGCTCCAGGACCGGGTCGACCGGATCGCCCACGTCCTGACCTCCGATCTGGGGGTCGTTCCCGGCAACCGGGTTCTGCTCCGCGGGCCCACCACGCCCCACCTCGCCGCCTGCTGGCTGGCCGTGCTGAAGGCGGGCGCGATCGCGGTGACCGTACTGGCCCAGCAGCGGGCCCAGGAGCTCGCCACCATCTGTTCGATGGCCCAGGTCGGTCATGCGCTGTGCGACATCCGGTCGGTCGACGACCTGGTGAAGGCGGAGGTACCGGGGCTGCGGATCACGGTGTACGGAGGTGACGGCCCCGACGATCTGCTGCACCTGGCCGAGGGACGGCCGGGACCCTACCGCGCTGTGGACACGGCCGCGGACGATGTCGCGCTGATCGCGTTCACCTCGGGCACCACCGGGCGTCCCAAGGGCTGCATGCACTTCCACCGCGATGTGCTGGCCGTCGCCGACACCTTCTCCCGCCACGTGCTGCAGCCCCGTCCCGACGACGTGTTCGCGGGCAGTCCGCCGCTCGGCTTCACATTCGGGCTCGGCGGTCTGGTGGTCTTCCCGCTGCGGGCCGGGGGGTCGGCTCTGCTGCTGGAACAGGCCGGTCCGCGGCAACTGCTGCCCGCGCTGGCCGCCCACCGCGTCTCGGTCCTGTTCACCGCACCGACCGCCTACCGCGTGATGCTCAACCACCTCGACAAGCACGATCTCGCCGCGCTGCGGCGCTGCGTGTCGGCGGGCGAGAACCTGCCCTTGGCCACCTGGCAGTCCTGGTACGAGCGGACCGGCCTGCGCATCATCAACGGCATTGGCGCCACCGAACTGCTGCACATCTTCATCTCCGCCGCCGACGACGTGATCCGCCCCGGCACCACCGGCGTTCCCGTGCCCGGCTGGGAGGCGCGCGTGCTGGACCGGGACGGCCGCGCGATGCCCGACGGGGAGCCGGGGCTGCTCGCCGTCCGCGGCCCGGTCGGCTGCCGCTATCTCGCCGACATCCGCCAGTCGGAGTACGTACAGCACGGCTGGAACCTCACCGGCGACACGTACACGCGTGACAGCGACGGCTACTTCCACTACGTCGCGCGAGCCGACGACATGATCATCTCCTCCGGGTACAACATCGCGGGTCCCGAGGTCGAGGACGCCCTGCTGCGCCATCCCGAGGTTGCGGAGGTGGCGGTGGTCGGGCATCCGGACGAGCTGCGCGGGCAGATCGTGGTGGCGTACGTGGTGCTGCGCGAGGGCGCCGAAGCATCGGCCGACGAGCTGCGCACACACATGAAGAACGAACTCGCCCCCCACAAATGCCCGCGCGTCATCGAATTCGTACCGGCGCTCCCCCGGACCGCCACCGGCAAACTGCAGCGGTTCCGGCTGCGGAGCGACGGGGACCGGACCGACGGACGGGACCTAGAGTGATCACGTGGCCGAGCAGCACACCCCCAGATCCCTGATCGTCACCCTCTACGGCGCGTACGGTCGCGCCCCCGGCAATGCACCGCTGCCGGTGGCCGAACTGATCCGGCTGCTGTCCGTCCTCGGTGTCGACGCCCCGTCCGTACGCTCCTCCGTCTCCCGGCTGAAGCGGCGCGGGCTGCTCGTCCCCGCGCGTACCGTGAGCGGTGCGGCCGGGTACGCGCTGTCGTCCGACGCCCGCCAGCTGCTGGACGACGGCGACCGGCGGATCTATGCGCACCCGTCACCGCCGCTCCAGGACGGCTGGGTGCTCGCCGTCTTCTCCGTACCGGAAGCGGAACGGCACAAGCGGCACCTGCTGCGCTCGCGGCTGGCCCGGCTGGGCTTCGGCACGGCGGCGCCCGGGGTGTGGATCGCGCCCGCCGCGCTGTACGACGAGACTCGGCACACGCTGGAGCGGCTGGAACTCGCCCCGTATGTGGACCTGTTCCGCGGGGAACACCTCGGCTTCGCCGCGACGCGCGAGTCCGTGGCGCGCTGGTGGGACCTCGACGCGATCGCCCGGCTCCACGTGGACTTCCTGGAGCAGCACGAACCGGTGCTGCGGGCCTGGGAGTCACGCACCGGTGCCCCTGATCCCGAGACCGCCTACCGCGACTATCTGGCGGCCCTGGACTCGTGGCGGCAGCTGCCGTACGCCGATCCGGGTCTGCCGGAGGAGCTGTTGCCCAAGGAGTGGCCCGGGGGCCGGTCGGCGGAGGTGTTCGGGCTGCTCCACGCCCGGTTGCGGGACGCGGGGGCGGAGTTCGTACGGGGCGGGCCGGGCGGCTCGTAAAACGTGTGCACGGCACGGGCCCGACTGGCCATCATGGACCATGACCTGGACCTTCACTGACGATGCCGATGTGTTCCTGGAAACGGCCGGTGCATGGCTGGCCACTCGGCCCGCCGAGAACACCCTGGTGCTGACCATCGCCGCGACGCTGCGCAGCAGCGGCGCCCAGGCCTACGGCGACGGCGCCCCGGTGCTGGGCTGGTGGCGCGGGCCGGACGGTGAGGTGGCGGGGACCCTGGTGCAGACCCCGCCGCACCCACCCCTGCTCGGCGTCGTCGCCCCGGAGGCTGTCGGTCCGCTGACCACCGCGTTCCCGCTGACCACTGTCAACGCGGACCGGGCCACGGCCGCTGCGCTGGCCGCCGAGTGGCCCGGCCACCGGGTCGACATGGAGCAACGGCTCTACCGACTCGGCGAGTTGATCCCACCCTCACCCGCGCCGCCGGGCGGCCCCAGGTCCGCGACGACCGCCGACCGGACCCTCCTGGTCGCCTGGCATCATGCGTTCGCCGCAGACGTCGGCCAGCCGAACGCGCGCGCCGAGCGAATGGTGGACGAGCGGACGGCGGACGGCAGGCTGACGCTCTGGGAGACCGGCGGGGTCCCGGTGTCGATGGCCGGTGTCTCCTTGCAGGTCGCGGATTCGGTACGGGTGGCGCCCGTGTACACACCGCCGGAGCACCGGGGGCACGGCTATGCGGCGGCGGTGACGATCGAGGTCAGCCGAGCGGCACGGGAGGCGGGCGCGGACGAGGTGGTGCTGTTCACGGACCTCGCCAATCCGACCAGCAACGGCGTGTATCAGCGGATCGGGTTCCGGCCCGTCTCGGACCGGCTGCTGATCAGTGCACAGGGCAACGGCGTGGAGGAGAGATGACCGAGTCCGGTGAGGTCCGGGAGCCGCTCTGGCTGATCGCCGCGAATGTGGTGCGCTTCCGGCGGTACGGGGAGGGCGGTCAGGAACTGCGGCCCGGCACCAAGTCGTTCCGGGGCGGTTCGAAGGTGTACGTGATCGGTGGCTACGGCGGCATGGCGTACGAGGAAGTGACGGTCATCGGTCGGGGTCGGCATACCGGCGCCTACATCACGATCGACATGGCCACCCGCAATCTGCACTCCTTCCGGCCGGCCCTGGTCCGCAGCCCCGCGGTTCTCCGCCGGTACGACGAGGCCCCGGGCGGGTGGTACGGGGACGAGACCCGAGAGGCGTCGGAGGCGATGGCCACCTTGCTGGCGGTCAAGGCACGCGCCGAGAGAACCGAGCACTGGCGCGGCTCCCCGCACCCGGATCCGTGCCGGTGCCACGAGTGTCTGACGCTCACCCCAGAGTGAGCCGCGGCTTCGGTGCGTCCGTGCGGCCGGTCGGGGGTGTGCGGCTGCCCGCGCGGTACGGGAGCGGCCAGGGGGCGCCCGGTCCGGCGTAACCCTGTTCGGCCGCCGCGTGCAGGGTCCAGTGCGGGTCGTAGAGGTGCGGGCGGGCCAGGGCGCAGAGGTCGGCGCGGCCCGCCAGCAGCAGGGAGTTGACGTCGTCCCAGGAGGAGATCGCGCCGACCGCGATGACGGGCACGACCAGGGTGTTGCGGATCCGGTCGGCGTACGGGGTCTGGTACGAGCGGCCGTACTCGGGGCGTTCGTCCGGGACGACCTGGCCGGTGGAGACGTCGATGGCGTCGACGCCGTGCGCGACGAACGCGCGGGCGATCTCGACGGCCTCCTCGGCCGTCGTGCCTCCTTCGGCCCAGTCGGTGGCGGAGATCCGGACGGTCATGGGCCGGTCGTCGGGCCACTCGGCGCGGACCGCGTCGAAGACTTCGAGGGGGAAGCGCAGTCGGTTCGACAGCGGTCCGCCGTAGGTGTCGGTGCGTCGGTTGGTGAGCGGCGAGAGGAAACCGGACAGCAGGTAGCCGTGCGCGCAGTGGAGTTCGAGCAGGTCGAAGTCGCAGGTGACGGCATGCCGGGCGGCCGCGGCGAACTGGGCGCGGATGACCTCGAGTCCGGCCCGGTCCAGGGCGTGCGGGACCTGGTTGGCTCCTTCCGCGTACGGGATCGGGGAGGCGGCGGACAGGGGCCAGTTGCCCGCGTCGAGCGGCTGGTCGATGCCGTCCCACATCAGCTTGGTGGAGCCCTTGCGGCCGGAGTGGCCGAGCTGGATGCCGATCGCAGTGCCGGGCGCCGAGGTGTGGACGAAGTCGGTGATCCGGGTCCAGGCGTCCGCCTGTGCGGGGGTGTAGAGGCCGGCGCAGCCGGGGGTGATGCGGCCCTCGGCGCTGACGCACACCATCTCGGTCATGACGAGCCCGGCGCCGCCGAGCGCGCGGGCGCCCAGGTGGACGAGGTGGAAGTCGCCGGGAACGCCGTCGACCGCCGAGTACATGTCCATCGGCGAGACGACGACACGGTTGCGGAGTTCGAGTCCGCGCAGCCGCAAGGGGGTGAACATCGGCGGGGTGTCCGGGGCGCAGCCGAACTCCTCCTCGACGGCCGCGGCGAATCCGGCGTCGCGCAGCCGCAGGTTGTCGTGGGTGACGCGGCGGCTGCGGGTCAGGAGATTGAAGGCGAACTGGCGGGGCGCCTGGTCGACGTACGTACCGAGCTCCTCGAACCAGCGCAGGCTGGCCGCGGCGGCGCGCTGGGTCGATTCGACGACGGGGCGGCGCTCGGCCTCGTACGCGAAGAGGGCGGCGGGCAGGTCGGGCTGTTCCTCGATGCAGGCGGCCAGCGCGAGGGCGTCCTCGACGGCGAGTTTCGTGCCGGAGCCGATGGAGAAGTGGGCGGTGTGGGCGGCGTCGCCGATGAGGACGGTGTTGGCGTGCGACCAGCAGGCGTTGACGACGGTACGGAAGGTGAGCCAGGAGGAGTTGTTGGAACGCAGCGGGCGGCCGCCGAGGACATCGGCGAAGATCTTGGCGCAGCGTTCCGTCGAGGCCGCGGCGTCCATGGTGTCGAGCCCCGCCGCACGCCAGACCTCCTCGCGCATCTCGACGATGACGGTGGAGGCACCGGCCGAGAAGGGGTAGGCATGCAGCTGCATCACGCCGTGTTCGGTCTCGGCGATCTCGAAGCGGAAGGCGTCGAGGGCGAAGTCGGCGGCGAGCCAGATGTAGCGGTTGCGGTGGGCGGTGAGGGTGGGCCGGAAGGTGTCGGCGTACGCCTCGCGGGTGGCGCTGTGCACCCCGTCGGCGGCAATCACCAGATCGTGCGTCGCGGCGAGTTCGGCGGCGGGCGGGGCCTCTTCGCGAAAGCGGAGCCGTACCCCCAGCGACTGGCAGCGCTCGTGAAGGATCTCCAGGAGCCGTCGGCGGCCCAGCGCCGCGAAGCCGTGGCCGCCGGATGTCTGGGTCTGGCCGCGGTGGACGATGTCGATGTCGTCCCAGCGCACGAACTCGGCCTGGAGCGCCCGGTACACCACGGGGTCCGCGTGCTCGATGCCACCGAGCGTCTCGTCGGAGAGGACGACGCCGAAGCCGAACGTGTCGTCCGGGGCGTTGCGCTCCCAGACGGTGATGGAGCGCTCCGGGTCCAGGCGCTTGAGGAGCGCCGCGGCGTAGAGTCCGCCGGGACCGCCGCCGATGACCGCGATCCGCCTCGTGCCGTACCGCATCGCGTTACCTGCCCTGCCATTTCGGCGGCCGCTTCTCCGTGAACGCGGCGTGGAACTCGGCGTAGTCGTCGCCGTGCATCAGCAGCGCCTGGGTGGCGGCGTCCATCTCGACGGCGGCGGCGAGCGGCATGTCGAGTTCGGCGGTGAGCAGCGCCTTGGTCTGGGCGAGGGCGAGGGCGGGTCCTTCGGCGAGGCGGTGTGCGAGCGCCGCGGCGCGTGCGTCGGCCTGCCCCTCCTCGGTCAACTCACTGATCAGCCCGATCCGCTCCGCCTCGGGGGCGCGGACCTGCTCGCCGAGCATCAGCAGCCGGGTGGCATGGCCGAGACCGACGACGCGCGGCAGCAGATACGCGGCTCCCATGTCGCCGCCGGAGAGTCCGACCCGGGTGAAGAGGAAGGCGAACCGGGCGGACGGGTCGGAGACACGGAAGTCGGCGGCCAGCGCGAGGACGGCACCGGCGCCCGCGGCGACCCCGTGGACGGCCGCGATGACGGGGAAGGGGCACTCGCGCAGAGCTCGTACGACCTGTCCGGTCATGCGGTTGAAGTCGAGCAGCTGCGCGGTGTCCATCGCCAGGGTGGCGCCGATGATCTCGTCGACGTCGCCACCGGAGCAGAAGCCGCGCCCCTCGCCGGCCAGCACGAGGGCGCGCACGGAGCGTTCTCGGGACAGCTCGGCCAGGAGATCGCGCAGATCGGCATAGGCGCCGAAGGTGAGCGCATTGAGTTTCTCGGGGCGCGCCAGGGTGACGGTGGCGACGCCGTCGTCCGTCGTCAGCCGCAGATGGCGCCAGTGCTCGGTGCGCGGCGCGGAGCTGGGAAACGGGCTCATGGAGGGTGGTCTCCTTCAGCCGTCGGGCTGCTACCTGCCCTCGAATTTATCACTCATCCGTGACTCTCGTCACGAGTACGCAATAAGGCGCCGGTGAAGGCGAAGTGGCGAAGGTCCCATTCGTACCGGTCGCTCGCCCCTTGTCTGCGTCGTTGCACTTCGTATGGTTGAAACCGAGAAGTCTTGAGCTCCAGAAAGTCGTGCCCTCCGGAACGGATTCCTGCTGTGCCCCCCGACGTACCGATCCCCGCCTCCTGGCGTATCGCACTGCCGCACTCGACGGCGGCAGTACCGATCGCCCGCGCCCTGATCCGTACGGCGCTCACGGACATCGGCGCCTCCGCCGACTCCCTCGACACCGCGGAGCTCCTCACCGCCGAACTGGTCGCCAACGCCGTGGAGCACACCGCCGGCGACGATCCGATCGAGCTGGTGGTGGAGCTTCTGGAGACCGGCTGTCAGGTGGAGGTCCACGACCGCGACCCGGCTCCACCGGGCGATCTCTCCCGGCCCGGTCCGGGCAGCGAACCGGACCCCTGGCAGGAGCACGGCCGGGGCCTGCTGCTCATCCGCACCCTCAGCTCGTCCTGCGGCCATCGCACGACGGAACACGGCAAGGCGGTCTGGTTCACCCTGCCGTCGCATCAGCCCCAGCACTAAGGCGTGTGTCGGAAGTCCCGCCGTCCGCCCGAAGGGTGGGCCCGGCGGCGTCCGGTGCGTGCGATCGCAAGGCGGAGGGTCGTCCTCGTACTGGA
>NZ_JBHVEE010000158.1:0-22437 GCF_042802415.1 Streptomyces sp. NPDC057486
TACTGCAGGGGGGACCCTGTGGGAGAGTAGGACGCCGCCGAACAATTATTCCGGGAAAGCCCCGTGCCCTTGTGGCACGGGGCTTTTCTGCGTTCTGAGCGTCTAGGCTCGAACCATGCGCTACGAACTGGTCATCTTCGACAACGATGGTGTGCTCGTCGACAGTGAGCCGATCTCCAACACCGTCCTCTCCGGCTACCTGACCGAGCTCGGTCACCCCACCTCGTACGAGGAATCGCTCCGTGACTACATGGGGTCGGCCGTGCACCGGGTGCACGACCTCGTCGAGGAAAGGACGGGAGAGAAGCTGCCCGCGGACTTCGACGAGACGCTCCACTCCCGGATCTTCGCCGCGTTCCAGGAAGAGCTGGAACCGGTCGAAGGTGTCGACGACGTGCTGGGAAAGCTCGTCGCCGACGGCGTGCCGTACTGCGTCGCCTCCTCCGGGAGCCACGAACGGATCCGGGTCGGACACCGCAAGACCGGACTCGACCAGTGGTTCGAGGAGGAGTGGATCTTCAGCGCGGAGGACGTCGGGCACGGGAAGCCGGCACCCGATCTGTTCCTCCTCGCCGCTGAGCGGATGGGCGTTCCGCCCGAGAGGTGTGTCGTCATCGAGGACAGCCCGCTCGGAGTGGAGGCGGCGCGGGCCGCGGGGATGGATGTGTACGGGTTCACGTCGATGATGCCCGCCGACCAGCTCGCCGGGGTGACCGGGCACTTCTCCGACATGGCCCAACTGCGGGAACTGCTCGCCTGATCCATCTACCCATGGGTAGGCCAGGGCCCTACGCTGCGGCCATGACGGATGCGCGGTTGCGGCACGGTAGGGCCTCCTTGGCGTTGAGCTTCTTCGTGCAAGGGGTGACCTTTGCCCTGCTCGTGACCCGTATTCCTGCGATTCAGGACCGGTACGGGATATCCGACGGGCTGCTGCCCGTGTTCCTTGCCGCCGTACCGATCCTGGCCGGTGTGGGCAGCGTGGTCACCGAGAAGGTGGTCGCGCGGGTACGGCCCCGGGTCGTACTGAGGTGGGCGCAGCCCCTCGTGCTGCTGGCGCTGCTCGGCGTCGGGGCCGGCAGCGAGCTGTGGCAGGCGGCCGTCGCGCTCGGGGTGTTCGGACTGTCCGTCGGGGCGCTCGACGCCTCCATGAACATGATGGGGGTCAGCCTTCAGCGGGCGTACGGGCGCAGCATCATGCTGGGGTTCCACGCCGCTTACAGCCTGGGCGGGATCGCCGGGGCGTCGATGGCGTGGGCCGGCGCGCACTGGGATCTCACATTGCTTGTGTCGTACCTTCCCGCGGTCGTCCTGCTGCTGCCTGCCGCGTTCATCGGGAGCCGGTGGTACGTCGAGGGGAAGGCCGAGGACGACGGGCAGGAGACGGAGCGTCAGGGCGGCTCGGTCTCGTTCAAGCTGCTGATGCCGCTCTGTCTGGTGATGAGCTTCGCGTACATCGGGGACTCGACGGTCTCCAACTGGAGTGCGAAGTATCTGCAGGACGTGCTGGGGAGTTCCGAGCAGCTGTCCACCGTTCCGTACAACGTCTACATGGTGACGACGCTGCTCGGGCGGGCCGTCGGGGACTTCGGGGTGCGGCGGTTCGGGGCCGTGGCTGTCGTACGGTTCGGGAGTGTGCTGGCTGCTGCGGGTTTCGCGGTGGTGGCGGTGGCCTCCGGGGCGTGGATCGGGATGCTCGGGTTCACCATGCTGGGGCTCGGGCTCTGTGTGATCGTGCCGCAGACGTTCGCGGCTGCCGGGCGGATGTTCCCGGGGGCGAGCGATACGGCGATCGCCCGGCTGAATGTCTTCAACTATGTGGGGTTCCTGGTGGGGTCGCCTCTGGTGGGTGCGCTCGGGGACGCATGGAGCTACCGGGGCGCGATGCTGGTTCCGATGGTGCTGGTGCTCGCCACGCTCGTGTACGCCAAGTCGTTCGGTTCGGAGCCTGCCCGATACGGTGGCGGGCATGAGCGGCCGCGCACAGTTGATGTGGGATGACGCAGTAACGGGATACGACTTCGGGGAAGGTCATCCGATGGACCCCGTCAGGCTGGCCCTGACGATGGGTCTGGTGCGGGCGTTCGGTCTCGACAGCGCGGTGGATGTGGTGGCCGCCAAGCCGGCCGGGGAATCCACTCTGCGGCTCGTGCACCGTGAGGACTACGTGGCGGCGGTGCGCGCGGCCTCCGCGAATCCCAGGGCGGCCGATCAGAACTACGGGCTCGGGACGATGGACGATCCGGCGTTCGTGGGGATGCACGAGGTGTCGGCGCTGATCGCCGGGCAGTCGGTGGCCGCCGCCGAGGCGGTGTGGCGCGGGGACACCGCGCATGCGGTGAACTTCGCGGGCGGGCTGCACCATGCGATGCCGGGTGCTGCGGAGGGGTTCTGCATCTACAACGACCCGGCGCTCGCCATTGCCCGGCTGTTGGAACTGGGTGCGGAGCGGGTCGCGTACATCGATGTGGACGTCCACCACGGTGACGGGGTGCAGGCGGCGTTCTGGGAGGATCCGAGGGTTCTGACCGTGTCGCTGCACGAGCATCCACGGACGCTGTTCCCGCAGACCGGCTGGCCGGAGGAGACCGGTTCCGGTGCGGGAGAGGGGGCCGCGGTGAATGTGGCACTGCCCGCCGGTACGGGGGACGCGGGGTGGCTGCGGGCGTTCCACGCGGTGGTGCCGGAGCTGATCGCGGACTTCCGGCCGCAGGTGCTGGTGACCCAGCACGGGGCCGATACGCACTTCGAGGATCCGCTCGCGCATCTGGCGGTGTCGCTGGACGCGCAGCGGGCGGTCATGGAGTCGTGCCATGAGCTCGCCCACGCGCATGTGGAGGGCGGGCGGTGGGTGGCGCTCGGCGGGGGCGGGTATGCGGTCGTCGATGTGGTGCCGAGGTCCTGGACGCACCTGGTGGGGATCGCCGCGCATGCGCCGGTGGACCCCGAGGCGGTGATTCCTGCCTCGTGGCGGGACGAGGTCTATGCCCGGACCCGGCAGCTGGGGCCGGCTCGGATGACCGACGGGCGTACGCCTTCGTGGCAGTCGTGGGAGACGGGGTACGACCCGGCGGACCGGCTGGACCAGGCGGTGCGGGCGACCAGGCGGGCGGCGTTCCCGTTGCGGGGGCTGCTGGCCTGAGGCGGGTGGGGGCGGTCCGGTTCGGCCGTTTCTGCGCGGCGGTGGGCACGAGTTACGCCAACTGTGGGGCCCAACCTCTCTTTTGGCCCTCCGTCCGGGTGATTGAGGCAGCATCGGCAGGGTGTTGAGCACCGGAGCGCTGCGTGCGCATCTGCTGGCGGCCCGGCTGGCCGGACCCGTGGCCACCTCGCGGGAGGTGAGTCTGCGGAGCTATCGGCTGTTCGCGGCCAGGGATCCGCGGGTGATGCTCGGGCTCGACCCCGCATGGGGGTGGAAGGAGCTCGATCTGCTTCGGCTGATGGCCGACAAGTGCGGGGTTTCGAACGATCCTGCTCATGTTGCGGGTCCTGATGTGATCGATCCGGAGCGGACGTTGGCCGGGCTGGATGCGTTTGCCCAGCGGTTGTCGAGCGCGGCGGTCCGGAGGGCACCGGTGCTGTTCGGGACCGGTCATCCGCACCGGCTGCTCGGGTTCTACGTCGCGCTGGCAGACGCCATGTCGGCGGCGGGGTGCGCCGTACTCACCCCCGCGCAGGGGAGATGTATCGACATAACGACCAGGTTCGGCGTACGCACGTACAAGCTCGACTACGTACGGGGAGTCGCCATGGTGCGCGAACCGGGCGTGCGGCCCCACGGTGGTGAGCCGGGCGCACATACCCACTCGCCGCTGCCGGTCCGGGTCGCGCTGGAGGCGGCGGTGATGGTTCACGGGCGGCTCCCGGAACTCGTCGTCGGGGACCACGGCTGGGTCTGCGGCGCAGGTCAGTTGGGCATTGAGGCAATCGGTCTGGCGGATACGGACGATCCCGCACTGTTCGTCGGGGAGGCCGAGGGGCGAGTGTCGGTCGCCGTTCCGCTCGACGACGCCGTGCGGTCCGCTCACTACCGGCCCCTTACTCGCTATGTACTCAATCGAGCGCGTCTGTCACAGTAGGCGGCCGATGGTCCCTCCTCTTCCCCACTCGCATCACCCGCCCCTAATCTGGGGAGTGAGCGCACAACGACGAAGAGTCACCGGAGGGGAAGCCGGTGCGCGTCTCGTGCGGAAGGTACAGGTGGGTCATGGCTGGTGCTGGCAGCGAGAGGCCTCTCAACGAGGTCAAGTTTCTGACCGTGGCGGAAGTCGCCTCGGTCATGCGCGTGTCGAAGATGACCGTGTACCGCTTGGTGCACAGTGGTCATCTGCCGGCGATCCGGGTGGGCAGGTCCTTCCGGGTCCCGGAGCAAGCGGTTCACGAGTATCTCCGCGAGTCCTTTGTGGGGGTGGAGTCCGCCTGACGGTCGCCTCGGATTACGTCCCTCACGCCGTGGCGGGTAGGCTAGGCCGACGTAGGTCGTGTGGGCCCAGACGCCCCGCACCAGTGAAGAGAAGTGAGCGAGGGTAGTCGTGGGCTCTGTTATCAAGAAGCGGCGCAAGCGGATGGCCAAGAAGAAGCACCGCAAGCTGCTCAAGCGCACGCGCGTTCAGCGTCGCAACAAGAAGTAAGCGAACGCAGTTCGTGAATCCGCAGCCCTCCCGCCGATACGGCGGGAGGGCTGCGGTGCGTTTGCGGGAGGGGCCTCTGCGGGCGTGTGTGGGCCGTGTGACGCACATTTGGGCCAAAGACTCGGCAGAAGGCCGCCGCGCAGTCATCACAGGGCAACATCCACCCGCTACGGTGACGGCCAGGGGAAACCTCTTCGACGGAAGGCGCTGATCTTGGGGAAGGTCGTGCTCGTCACGGGAGCGGCCCGGCAACTGGGCGGCCGATTCGTGCGGCGCATCCAGCGTGATCCGGACGTGGACCGGGTGATCGCCGTCGACGCGGTCGCGCCCGCACACCAGTTGGGTGACGCCGACTTCGTACGTGTGGACATCCGCCGGCCCGCGATCGCCAGAGTCCTTGCCGCGCACGCCGTCGACACGGTCGTGCATCTGGACGTGAGCGGCAAGGCGCTCGGCGCGGGCGGCCGGACCACCGTCAAGGAGACCAACGTCATCGGCACCATGCAATTGCTCGGTGTCTGCCAGAAGTCGCCGACGGTCCGGCGGCTGGTGGTCAAGTCCAGTACGAGTGTGTATGGCTCCGCGCCGCGCGATCCGGCGGTCTTCACCGAGACCACCCCGCCCAAGTCCCTGCCGAGTGGGGGCTTCGCGAAGGACGCCGTGGAGGTCGAGGGATACGTACGGGGCTTCGCTCGCCGCCGGCCCGACGTGGCCGTGTGCGTGCTGCGGTTCGCGAACATCCTCGGGCCGGACGCGGACTCGCCGCTCGCCGACTACCTGGCACTGCCCGTGCTGCCGACGGTGTTCGGGTACGACCCGCGGCTCCAGTTCGTGCATGAGGACGACGTCATCGACGTACTGAGGATCGCCTCGTACGAGCCGCGGCGCGGGACGCTGAACAGCGGCACGTTCAATATCGCCGGCGACGGGGTGCTGCTGCTCTCGCAGTGCGCGCGACGGCTCGGGCGGCCGACGATGCCGGTGCTGCTGCCCGCCGTCACCTGGGTGGGGCAGGCGCTTCGTACGGTCGGCATGACGGACTTCTCGCCGGAGCAGATCCGGCTGCTCACGCATGGCAGGGTGGTCTCCACCGTCCAGATGCGCGAGACGCTGGGCTTCCACCCGGGCTTCACCACCTCGGAGACGTTCGCCGCGTTCGCGCGCAGCCTGGGCCCCGGACTGCTGCCGCCCGGGACGGTGGGCAGGGCCGTCGACCGGCTGGCGGCGATGCCGTTCGCAGGCGGGACCGGCGAGGTTCCGGTGATCACCGGGGCAGGCGACACACAACCGACCCCCGGCGTCAGGTAGAGGAGCGCACCGACGATGGCGGATGCCAAGGTCATTCCGTTCGATGACGACCGTTCACGGTCGGGTGGCGCGCAGCGTTCCGCCCGCCGGCGGGCGGCGGCGGGTCCCGCGGTGGGCACCGCCGCCCTCAGTGCCCTGCCGGGGCAGCACGACACCGTAAAGGCGCAGGAGGTGGTGCAGGGGGACGGGGAACCCGTGGAGGGTGCGCAGGCTCAGGAAGGGGCTCAGCGCGGCAGCTGGGACCGGCGGATCGCGAGTGGGCTCGCGTTTCTGCGGCGGCGGGTCACCGGTGAGTACGAGGTCGACGAGTTCGGGTACGACAAGGAGCTCACCGATCAGGTTCTGATGTCGGTGCTGAGACCGATGTACGAGAAGTACTTCCGGGTCGAGGTGAAGGGCATCGAGAACATCCCGTCGGACGGCGGGGCACTGGTCGTGGCCAACCACTCGGGGACGCTGCCGTTGGACGGGCTGATGCTTCAGGTCGCCGTGCACGACACCCACCCGGCCGACCGGCATCTGCGGCTGCTCGCCGCGGACCTGGTGTTCGTGATGCCGGTGGTGAACGAACTGGCC
This sequence comes from Streptomyces sp. NPDC057486, assembly GCF_042802415.1. Lineage (NCBI taxonomy): Bacteria > Bacillati > Actinomycetota > Actinomycetes > Kitasatosporales > Streptomycetaceae > Streptomyces > Streptomyces sp. NPDC057486. The sequence goes on from NZ_JBHVEE010000158.1 coordinate 6,516, forward strand.
AGGAAGGCCGGGCACACGCTGGCCTGCGCGGAGGACGCGGAGCGGCTGCTGAGGCAGGGCGAGGTCGTCGGGGTGATGCCGGAGGGCTTCAAGGGCATCGGCAAGCCGTTCGGCGATCGGTACAAGCTGCAGCGGTTCGGGCGGGGCGGCTTCGTGTCGACGGCGCTGCGGGCCGGGGTGCCGATCGTGCCGTGCTCGATCGTGGGGGCGGAGGAGATCTACCCGATGATCGGCAACGCGAAGACGCTGGCACGGGTGCTGGGGATTCCGTATTTCCCGATCACGCCCACGTTTCCCTGGCTGGGACCGTTGGGTGCGGTTCCGCTGCCGACGAAGTGGACGATTCAGTTCGGTGAGCCGATTTCTACGGACGGGTATCCGGTGGAGGCGGCGGAGGATCCGATGCTGATGTTCAACTTGACGGATCAGGTGCGGGAGCAGATTCAGCACACGCTGTACAAGTTGTTGGTTCAGCGGCGGTCGGTGTTCTTCTGACGGTGTGTGTGCCCGGGGGCCGGTTTGTCCTCAATCGCCGGACAGGCTTGATGTGCCGGCGATTGAGGACGGCTGGGGCCACGGGTGTTCCCTAGTCGTCTGCGCTCTCGTTGTTGATTCCCAGGCCTGGGAGCAGCCCGGGGAGCAGCGGGGGCAGTGTGATGTCCGGGGTGGGTGAGGTGGAGCCCCTGCCCGTTGTGGACGGGGTGGCGCCCGGTGACGGGGGGTCCAGGAGGCCGTCCGCGCCGCCCGCGATCAGGCCGTCGGCCGGGGTGGAGGGCGAACCGGACGGGTCCGGGATGCCGGTGTCGCCCCGCCGACCCTGTGAGGCTTCGGGGGACGAGGGCGCCGGGCTGTCCATGAGGGACGGGTCGTCGGACTGCTGCGACGAGCCGGACTGTTGCGAGTCGGTGCTCCGGTCCGGCGTGAGGGGCAGCAGGGACTGCAGCGGTGCGACCTCTTGGTCTATGGCCTCGAAGACCGAGCTGACCTCGTCCCTGACGTCCGTCAGCTGGACCGGCAGGCGGTCGCGCAGGTTGCTCCAGCTTCCGCGGTGGTTGCGGGAGAAGGAGTCCAGGGTCTGGATCGGGCCGAGTGTTCCGTCGCGCTGGTACGCGGCGTGGAGCAGGCGGTGGCCCTCGGTGGCGTCGTGCGTCATGCCGTTCAGCGTGCGCCTGATCTCGCCCAGTGATTCGTGGTCCAGATCGCCCGCGCGGTCGCGTTCCATGAGCCTGCGGGCCTCGCTCAGCCGCGTCGATGCCTGGTCGAGGTAGACCTTGCCGCGGTCGGTATCGCCGTTGGCCATACCGAGGTGGATGTCCTCCATGCCGCGCTTCAGCCCGTACAGCGAATCACCCGGAAGGGCGTCGGAACTGGCAGCGGCTACTCCGCCGAAGGCTCCCGCGGCCACGCCGACGGTGAGCCCGCCGGCGGCGAGACCCTTCGTCCAGCGGGAGCGGGGGCGCAGTTTTCCGAGCGGGGAGGCCCGGTGGGCCCCCTTGCTCCGTTGTTGGGGCACCGTAGGGCCCGTGGACGCGCCGCCCTCGGCAAACATGGCCTCCATGGCGGCCACGAGCTGCGCTCGCTGCGCCACTTTGACCTGGGGATCCAACTCCGGTCCCGGCAGCTCACCGAGGCCGTTCGCCAGGGCCAACAGCGTTCCGTGGTCGGCCGGTTCGGCCGGTTCCTCGGGCTGTACGGCCGCCGCACCCCGGAGCTCCTGCTCCTCCAGGGCCTGGGCGAAGGCGTTCGCCCGCCGGTGTGCCGAAACGTTTGCGATCACTGGCGGCACCTCCTCTCGTCATGACGGTCGACTCCCCTGGGGGTCCGGATGGTTGCACACCTTGAGCGCTTCCACACGAAAGAGTGAGTGTCGGCGGACAGGGAGTGACGACAGGGGGCCTGCAACCGGCACAACGAGTGGCGCGGCACTTGGGTTACGCACGAAAGATGATCGGACCAGTGCGTGATCGGGGAGTCGCCGAGGGTGTTCTCAGCGGGCGTCGTCCGGCAGCAGCCGGGCAAGGGTGCGGACGGCACGGTACTGCAAGGTCTTGATCGCGCCCTCGTTCTTGCCCATCACACGGGCCGTCTCGGCGACCGAGAGGCCCTGCAGGAAGCGCAGCGTCACGCATTCCTGCTGCTGGGGGTTGAGTCGGCGCACGGCTTGCAGCAGTGCGGCGTTGGAGAGGGACTCCAGGACGGAGTCCTCGGGGCTGCGCTCGACCTCGTTGGCGTCGAGCATTTCGCCGGTGGTCACTTCCAGCCGGAACCGACTGGACTTGAAGTGGTCGGCGACCAGGTTGCGGGCGATCGTGACCAGCCAGGCGCCGAAGTCGCGGCCCTGCCAGGTGAAGGTGGAGATGCGGCGCAGGGCGCGCAGGAAGGTCTCACTGGTGAGGTCCTCGGCCGTCGCCTTGCCGCCCACCCGGTAGTAGATGTACCGGTAGACGGTGTCGCTGTACTGGTCGTAGAGGCGGCCGAAGGCGTCAGCCTCACCGGCCTGTGCGCGCTCGACGAGATCCATCATGCGCGCGCTGTCGCTGTCGGCGGTCGGCCGACGAACGGTGGACGTGGTCGTTGCGCCGCGGTTGCTGCGTCTTCCGACCGCCGCACCGCGTTCGGCCAGGGCGTAGCAAGGGCCGACAGGTGCAGGGGTGGCAAAGGCGGGTACGGCGTACGCGGTGGGGACGAAGCCGCGCAAGCGGTCGGCGACCGTTGCGCGCAGCGTAGCCAGGCCCGAGGCGTCAACCCCGACGTGTGGGTACACGGGACTCCCAGAGGCAGAGCTTCCATCACGTGCAGTGCGAAACCGTCACTCGCCGTAGTGAGCGGAGGTTCCGGAATGCGTCTGAGGAGAATAACGCTTCGTACAGGCAGTGCTACACCCAGTTGCTCAAATCATCGATTCCGTCGCTTCTGTGGCGACTATGCGACGCATCAAGTAGCACATCGTGACCGGTTATTGATCGGATTACTTCGTGATCTGGCTGCGGCCGCGACGGGTTGTGGTCGGGTGCGCGCAATCCGACTGGCGGGAGCGGTCGGTGGGTAAGGGGTCCCGATTGGCGGCGCGGCCGGGCGTGGCCCGGCCCCCCGAGGCGGGGGCCGGGCCACATGGTCGGTGCGTCGGTGCGTCGGTGCGTCGGTGCGTCCGCGGGTCAGCGACGGCGGCGGTGCAGGGCGACTGCGGCCGCGGTGCCGCCCGCGAGGGCGCCGACACCGGCGGCGGCCGGGATGCCGACCTTGGCCGCCTTGCGGCCCGTGCGGTAGTCGCGCAGCCGCCAGTCCAGGGCCCGGGCGTGCTTGCGGAGCTTGGTGTCCGGGTTGATCGCGTACGGGTGTCCGACCAGGGACAGCATCGGGATGTCGTTGTGCGAGTCGCTGTATGCCGCGCAACGCGCCAGGTCGAGGCCCTCGGCGGCGGCCAGGGCGCGGACCGCCTCGGCCTTCGCTGGCCCGTGCAGCGGTTCGCCGACCAGGCGGCCGGTGTAGACACCGTCGACGGACTCGGCGACCGTGCCGAGCGCGCCGGTCAGGCCGAGGCGGCGGGCGATGATCGTGGCCGTCTCCACCGGGGCGGCGGTGACCAGCCAGACCCGCTGTCCGGCGTCGAGGTGGGCCTGGGCGAGGGCGCGGGTGCCGGGCCAGATGCGGTCGGCCATGTACTCGTCGTAGATCTCCTCTCCGATGGACATCAGCTCGGAGACGCGGTGACCCTTGACGATGGACAGGGCGCTGTCGCGGGCGTCCTGCATGTGTTCCGGGTCCTCGACGCCGGCCAGTCTGAACCAGGCCTGCTGCCACGCGAACCGGGTCAGCTCGCGGCGCTGGAAGAACTTGCGTTTGTACAGGCCGCGGCCGAAGTGGAAGATCGCCGCGCCCTGCATGACGGTGTTGTCCAGGTCGAAGAAGGCGGCGGCCCGTTCGTCGCCGACGACGGGGAAGGCCGGTTCCGGCTCCTCGGTCGTGACGGGGGCCGTGCCGGTGGATCGTCCGGCGGGCTGTTCGGCGGGGAGTGACGACTTCCGCGCTGCCTCGGCTGCTGCCTCGCCTGCCAGCACGCTCCGTGCTGTCGCGGAACGCCTACGGGGTGTGAGCCATCCAAGAGCGGCCATGTCGTGAGCATAGCCAGTCCGTTCGGCCTTTCCCGACGTGCCGGGATGCGGTGGCGTGAACTCTCGGGGACCGAATTGTTAAACGGGCGATTCCGGGCGTAACGGATCGGCGCCCGACGGGCTCCGGAAAGGGCGGGCGGGCGGCGCAGAATAAAGACATGAGTGCCTTGTTGCGTCGCACGAAGAAGAAGCCCGCGGACCGTGTCGTGACCCTGGTCGGGAAGCCCGGTTGTCACCTCTGTGACGACGCGCGGCTGGTGGTGAGGGAGGTCTGTGAGGAGACCGGCGCGTCCTGGGAGGAGAAGGACATCACCCAGGACGAGGAGCTGCACCGGGAGTACTGGGAGCAGATTCCGGTCGTCCTCATTGATAACGAACAGCACACGTTCTGGCGGGTGGACCCGGCGAGGCTGCGCAGCGCACTGCTTTCCTGAGCGAAACCCGGTTACCATCGTGGGCGTTTTGAGTGGTCTCGGGGGTGTAGTTGTGAGGAGTGTGTACCGCCTTGCCCCCTTCGGGCCTGCAACGGGCTGATGCGATCCATGGTTCCGGGATCGCGCGACGGATGTGCGTGACCCCGGTCACTTTGACCGGACAAAACGGACACCATCTTTGTGCACGCGTTCACAAAGACATAGCCTGCATTCGACGGGGCGGTCTTGGAACATACGGCCGCCTGCAGCCCCGCTCATCCCGCAGGAGCACCGTGGCAACTGGCCGAACTCACCGACCGGCGACCCGTAGCCGAGGAATCCCCGAGGCCACCGTCGCCCGGCTTCCGCTGTATCTCCGCGCATTGACCGCGCTCTCCGAGCGCTCGGTCCCCACGGTCTCGTCCGAGGAGCTCGCCGCGGCGGCGGGGGTCAACTCCGCCAAGCTGCGCAAGGACTTCAGCTACCTCGGGTCGTACGGGACGCGCGGCGTCGGGTACGACGTCGAGTATCTCGTCTACCAGATCTCCCGTGAGCTCGGGCTCACCCAGGACTGGCCGGTCGTCATCGTCGGTATCGGTAACCTCGGCGCCGCGCTCGCCAACTACGGCGGCTTCGCCTCCCGTGGCTTCCGGGTCGCCGCGCTGATCGACGCCGACCCGGCGATGGCCGGTACGCCCGTCGCCGGCATCCCCGTCCAGCACGCCGACGAGCTGGAGAAGATCGTCACCGACAACGGCGTGTCGATCGGTGTCATCTCGACCCCGGCCGGTGCCGCGCAGCAGGTCTGCGACCGGCTCGTCGCCGCGGGTGTGACCTCCATCCTGAACTTCGCGCCGACGGTGCTCTCCGTGCCCGACGGCGTCGACGTCCGCAAGGTCGACCTGTCGATCGAGCTCCAGATCCTTGCCTTCCACGAGCAGCGGAAGGCGGGCGAGGAAGCCGTCGGCGGGAGCAGCGTCGACCCGGCCGCGCCGCCCGTGCGCGCCGCCGCGGACAGCAGCCGGAAGGGACCCGACGGGGATGTCCCCGCCGTGATGCCGGCATGAGTCTTCTTGTCGTAGGGCTGAGCCACCGCAGCGCCCCCGTCTCCGTGCTGGAGCGGGCCTCGCTGGCTGCCGGGACGCAGGCCAAGCTGCTGCAGGACGTCCTTGCCGCGGAGCCCGCGGCCGAGGCCGCCGTCCTGGCCACGTGCAACCGCATCGAGCTGTACGCCGACGTGGACAAGTTCCACGCCGGTGTCGCCGAGCTGTCCACGCTCCTCGCCCAGCACAGCGGGGTCGGGCTGGACGAGCTCACTCCGTATCTCTATGTGCACTACGAGGACCGGGCCGTCCACCACCTCTTCTCGGTGGCGTGCGGGCTGGACTCGATGGTCGTCGGCGAGGGCCAGATCCTCGGCCAGATCAAGGACGCGCTGGCGCTGGGGCAGGAGCTCCACACCGCCGGCCGACTGCTGAACGACCTGTTCCAGCAGGCCCTGCGCGTCGGTAAGCGTGCCCACAGCGAGACCGGGATCGACCGGGCCGGGCAGTCGCTCGTCACGTTCGGTCTGCAGCAGCTCGCCGACGGCGTCGATGTCGCCCTCTGGGCGAAGGGCAAGCGCGCCCTGGTGATCGGCGCCGGTTCGATGTCCTCGCTGGCTGCCGCCACGCTGGCTCGTGCCGGTGTCGCCGAGATCGTCGTCGCCAACCGGACCCGGGCCCGCGCCGACCGGCTCGTCGAGATCCTGCAGCAGCCCGGCGGTACGGGAGTGACCGCCCGCGCCGTGGAGATGGCCGCGGTCTCCGACGAACTGACACGTGCCGATGTCGTCGTCTCCTGCACCGGTGCGACCGGTCTCGTGCTGACCGCCGAAGCCGTCGCCGGAGCGCTCGGGCTGCCCTTCGACGCGGCCGTCACCGCGCCCCCGGCGCCCGCCGTGCCCGCCGCCGACCTGGATCAGCACGCCGCGTGGGTGGAGAACGGCTCGGCCACCACGACCGCGCAGGTACAGGCCGTCCGCCGGGCCACGGTGCCCGCGCAGTCCCAGTCCGCCGGACCGGTCAGGCTCGCCCTGCTCGACCTCGCGATGCCGCGCGACATCGACGGTGCCTCGACGCGCCTCGACGGTGTACGCCTCGTCGACATCGAGTCGCTCGCCGAGGCGTCCGCGGACGCCCCGATGGCCGCGGATGTGGACCAGGTGCGCACCATCGTCGCCGACGAGGTCGCCGCGTTCGGTGCCGCCCAGCGCGCCGCCCACATCACGCCGACCGTCGTCGCCCTGCGCACGATGGCCGCCGATGTGGTGGCCGGCGAGATCGCACGGCTCGACGGACGCCTCCCCGACCTGGACGAGAAGCAGCGCGCCGAGATCACGCAGACCGTGCGCCGCGTCGTCGACAAGCTCCTGCACGCGCCCACCGTGCGGGTCAAGCAGCTCGCCAGCGAGCCCGGCGGCGCCGGGTACGCCGATGCGCTGCGGGAACTCTTCGACCTCGACCCGCAGACGGTCGCCGCCGTCTCCCGGGCAGACCTGAACGACCCGAATAGAGGGCGGTCATGACCGACAACTCATCCCGGCGCGCGCAGACCGACGCGCCGCTCCGGCTGGGCACCCGGCGCAGCAAACTCGCCATGGCGCAGTCCGGCCTCGTCGCCGACGCGGTCAGCGAGGTGACCGGGCGCGCCGTCGAGCTCGTCGAGATCACCACGTACGGAGATGTCTCCCGCGAGCACCTCGCGCAGATCGGCGGCACCGGTGTGTTCGTCGCGGCGTTGCGGGAGGCGCTGCTGCGTGGCGAGGTGGACTTCGCCGTCCACTCGCTGAAGGACCTGCCGACCGCGCAGCCCGAGGGTCTCGTCCTCGCCGCTGTGCCGGTGCGTGAGGACCCGCGCGACGTGCTGGTGGCGAGGGACGGGCTGACCTTCGAGCAGCTGCCGTCCGGTGCCCGCATCGGCACGGGTTCGCCCCGCCGCATGGCGCAGCTCAACGCGTACGCCCGCAGCCATGGCCTCGACATCGAGACCGTGCCGATCCGCGGCAACGTCGATACGCGTATCGGATTTGTACGAAGCGGTGAACTGGACGCGGTGGTTCTTGCCGCGGCCGGGCTCAGCCGCCTCGGCCGGATCGGTGAGGTGACCGACTTCCTGTCGGTCGACACCGTTCTGCCCGCTCCCGGCCAGGGAGCACTGGCGATCGAATGCGCTGCAGCCAGCGCGGACCTCGCCGCAGCGCTCGCCGAGCTCGACGACCCGTACACCCGGGCCGCCGTGACCGCCGAGCGCGCCCTGCTCGCCGCCCTGGAGGCCGGCTGCTCCGCACCTGTGGGTGCGCTGGCCGACCTCCTGGTCGACGGACAGGTTGTCAACGAACTGCGCCTGCGCGGTGTCGTCGGTTCCACCGACGGTTCCTCGCTGGTACAGATGTCCACCACCGGTCCCGTCCCCACGTCGCCCGACGACGCGGCGGCCCTCGGTCGCGAGCTCGCGACCGAGATGCTTGCCAAGGGTGCGGCCGGTCTTATGGGGGAGCGAGCACTTTGAGCCCCACCGGCCCCGCCGCATCCGACTTTCCGGTCCTGCCCGCAGGGCACGTCACCTTCCTCGGCGCCGGTCCCGGCGATCCGGGACTGCTGACTCTGCGCGCTGTCGAGGCGCTCGCGAGCGCGGACGTCCTTGTCGCCGAGCCGGACGTTCTCGGCGTCGTCCGCGGCCATGCGCGGGCAGGCGTAAGCACGCCCGAGCTGGCGGTTGTTGACGTGACGTCAACAGCCGCCGGGGTGCCCGTTCTCAGGGACGCGGTCAATCTTGTCATGGAGGCCGCGAAGGGCGGCAGGCGGGTCGTCCGTGCCGTCTCCGGGGACCCGGGCCTGGACGGGAACGCGGGCGCGGAGATGCTCGCCTGTGCCGCGGCCGGCGTTCCCTTCGAGGTCGTGCCGGGTGTCGCGAACGCCGTCGGCGTGCCCGCGTACGCCGGTGTGCCGCTGCGTGATGCGCAGGGCGCCGACGTCCGGTTCGTCGACGCCCGGACCGCGTCGGACCGCTGCTGGGCCGAGGTCGGCGCGAGCGATGCCACGGCGGTCGTCTCGACGACGCTGGACTCGGTCGCGGCCGCCGCGGGCGAGCTGGTCTCGGCGGGCCGCAAGCCCGACACCCCGCTGACCGTGACGGTCGCGGGTACGACGACGCGCCAGCGCACCTGGACGGCGACCCTCGGGACGATCGCCCAGGTCCTGAAGCAGGCGAAGGTGCTGCCGTCGCCGGACGGGCACCAGCCGGTCATAGCCGTGGTCGGTGAGCGCAGCTCCGCCGCCCAGCGCGACCAGCTCTCGTGGTTCGAGTCCAAGCCGCTCTTCGGCTGGAAGGTGCTCGTGCCGCGGACGAAGGAGCAGGCGGCGTCGCTCTCCGACCAGCTGCGTTCGTACGGCGCCGTGCCGCACGAGGTCCCGACGATCGCCGTCGAGCCGCCGCGTACGCCCCAGCAGATGGAGCGCGCGGTCAAGGGTCTCGTCACGGGCCGCTACGAGTGGATCGCCTTCACCAGCGTCAACGCGGTCAAGGCGGTCCGGGAGAAGTTCGAGGAGTACGGGCTCGACGCCCGTGCCTTCGCCGGGATCAAGGTTGCCGCGGTCGGTGAACAGACCGCCGCCGCACTGATCGATTTCGGTGTGAAGCCGGACCTGGTGCCGTCCGGTGAGCAGTCGGCCGCCGGTCTGCTGGAGGACTGGCCGCCGTACGACCCGGTCTTCGACCCGATCGACCGTGTCTTCCTGCCGCGCGCCGACATCGCCACGGAGACGCTCGTCGCCGGTCTCATCGAGCTGGGCTGGGAGGTCGACGACGTCACCGCGTACCGCACGGTCCGCGCCTCGCCGCCGCCGTCCGACACCCGTGAGGCGATCAAGGGCGGCGGTTTCGACGCGGTGCTCTTCACCTCGTCGTCGACCGTCCGGAACCTGGTCGGTATCGCGGGCAAGCCGCACAACGTGACCGTCATCGCGTGCATCGGCCCCGCCACGGCGAAGACCGCGGAGGAACATGGCCTGCGGGTCGACGTGCTCTCCCCGGAGCCGTCGGTGCACAAGCTGGCCGAGGCGCTCGCCGAGTTCGGCGCGCAGCGCCGGGAGGCGGCGAAGGAGGCCGGTGACCCGGTGACGCGGCCGAGCGAGCGGCGTCCGGGTGCGCGCAGGCGTCGTACGACGACCTGACCGGCCCGTTCGGGAGTGTTCAGGGGCTCGGTTGCTTCGGCGGCCGGGCCCCTGCCCGTTCTCCGGTCCGTTTTTCCGGCACGGGTGTCGGTAAGACGGTGATGTGTACGGGTCTATCGTCGAAGGATGACTGTGTACGGAAACTTCCCCGGCTCCCGCCCCCGGCGGCTGCGGACGACCCCGGCGATGCGACGGATGGTCGCCGAGACACGGCTCGACCCGGCGGACCTGATCCTGCCCGCGTTCGTACGCGAGGGCATCACGGCGCCCGTCGCCATCTCGGCCATGCCCGGTGTCCAGCAGCACACCCTGGACACCCTGCGGAAGGCCGCGGTCGACGCGGTCTCGGCCGGGGTGTCCGGGATCATGCTCTTCGGTGTTCCGGCGGACGAGAAGAAGGACGCCCGGGGGACGGCGGGCACCGACCCGGACGGCATCCTTCAGGTCGGTCTGCGCGCGGTGCGCGAAGAGGTCGGTGACGACCTCGTCGTCATGTCGGACCTGTGCCTCGACGAGTACACGGACCACGGTCACTGCGGCGTCCTGACCGCCGACGGCCGCGTCGACAACGACGCCACCCTTGAGCGGTACGCCGAGATGGCCCAGGTCCAGGCGGACGCGGGCGCCCATGTGGTCGGTCCCAGCGGGATGATGGACGGCCAGGTCGGCGTCATTCGTGACGCGCTCGACCAGACGGGCCACGAGGACGTCTCGATCCTCGCCTACACGGCGAAGTACTCGTCGGCGTTCTACGGGCCGTTCCGTGAGGCGGTCGGCTCCTCGCTCAAGGGCGACCGCAAGACGTACCAGCAGGACCCGGCGAACACCCGCGAGTCCCTGCGCGAGCTGGCGCTCGACCTCGAAGAGGGCGCCGACATGGTCATGGTCAAGCCGGCCGGCCCGTACCTGGACATCCTGGCGAAGGTCGCCGACTCGGTGGACGTGCCGGTCGCCGCGTACCAGATCAGTGGCGAGTACGCGATGATCGAGGCCGCCGCCGAGAAGGGCTGGATCGACCGCGACGCGGCGATCATGGAGAGCCTGACCGGGATCCGGCGCGCGGGTGCGCAGATGATCCTGACGTACTGGGCGACGGAGGTCGCGCAGCGGCTCGGGCGGCGCTGAGCAGACGCGTTCTCGAAGCGGCCCGGCCCACGGAATTCCCGTGGGCCGGGCCTTCTTGCGTTCGGGCGGAGCTCTTCCGGAGGCTCTGTTGCGATCCCGGGCGGCCCAACCTCTTGACGGTCATCCGATGTATTTATAGCTTTCGGCGCGGTAATCCCCGTGCAACTCGCAGAAGTTGGGCACAGACATTGGATGCCTGACTTTCCTGGAAAGCCGACCCGACGTGACCGTCGATGAGGAGTGCCCATGCGCACCGTCCCAGGCCTGTGTCCCGGCCGCCGAACCCCGGCCTCAGCGCTGACGTCCGTCGTGGTCGTCGCCGCGATGGGTGTCGGGCTGGTCGTACTGCCCGTCGCCCCTGCCGCCGCCCGGAGCGGGGTGCCGATCGTCTTTCATGTCTCACCCACCGGCAGCGACAAGGCCACGGGCTCGGCGGCCAAGCCGTTCCAGACGCTGGAGCGGGTTCAGAAGGCCGTCCGCACATCGCTTCGTACGGCGGTGCGTCAGGGGAGACCGGTCGACGTCGTGGTGCACGGCGGTACGTACCGGGTGCAGTCCACGCTGAGATTCGGCGCCGCCGACTCGGGTACCGCGAAAGCCCCGGTCCGCTATGCCGCGGCGCCCGGCGAGCGCGTCGTCATCAGCGGCGGCCGCTCTCTCGCACCCCGGTGGCGCTCCTACTCGGGCGCCGTCGAGGTCGCCGACATCGGAGCCGGCCTCGACTTCGACGGGCTCTTCCTCGACGGGGAGCGGCAGACGCTTGCCCGGTACCCGAACCACGACCCGGACACGGCGATCCTCGGTGGGTACGCATCCGACGCCATCTCCGCTCAACGCGTGGCCCGTTGGAAGAATCCGACGACGGCTCTCGTGCGTGGTCTGCACAACGGCATGTGGGGCGGGAACTCCTTCAAGGTCACCGGCATGAAGGCGGACGGCACGCCGGAGCTTGCCTGGGTCGGTGACAACAACCGGGGCAGCGGTCTGCACGGTACGTACCGCATGGTCGAGAACGTCTTCGAGGAGCTCGACGCGCCCGGCGAGTGGTTCTACGACAAGCCCGCCGGGAAGCTCTACTTCTATCCCCCCGAGGGCGTCGACCCCCGGAAGGCGCGTGTCGAGACGGCAGAGCAGAACGAGTTGATCCGAGTGGAGGGCAACGGTCCGGGCGATGCCGTCCGCCACCTGACCTTCTCCGGCTTCACCCTCACCCAGACCCATCGCACGCTGTTCAACCAGCCGTACGAGAAGCTCCAGCTCGGCGACTGGGCCTTCGCGCGAGCGGCTGCGGTCCATCTGAAGAACACCGAGAACGTCGTGGTGAGCGACTCGCACTTCGACCAGGTGGGCGGCAACGCGGTCCTCGTCGACGGGTACAACAGCCGTGACGCCGTCTCGGGCAATGAGTTCAGCCGCTCCGGAGCCTCCGATGTCGCCGTCATCGGCAGTCCTGACGCGGTCCGTGAGCCGTCCACCTGGGACAGCATGCGCAGGACCATCAGCGACACCCAGCCGGGACCGAAGACCGAGAACTACCCCCGCGACATCAGCATCCGTGACAACTACATGCACGACAACGGTCAGTTCGAGAAGCAGACCTCCGGCGTGCAGATATCGATGAGTCGCCACGTCACCGTCGACGGCAACACCATCCACGACGGTCCCCGTGCATGCGTCGACATCAACGACGGCACGTGGGGCGGGCACCTCATCGAGAACAACGACATCTTCAACTGCGTGAAGGAGACGTCCGACCACGGGCCGTTCAACTCCTGGGGCCGCGACCGCTTCTGGCCGCTGACCGCCGACGACGCGACGAAGAAGTCGTACGCGGGACTGGACGCCATGGACACCACCGTCATCCGCCACAACCGGATCCGGCACTCCTCGCACTGGGACATCGACCTCGACGACGGCAGCTCCAACTACCTCATCGAGGACAATCTGCTGCTCAACGGCGGGGTCAAGCTGCGCGAAGGCTTCCACCGGACCGTACGCAACAACGTGTTCGTCAACGGCGGCGCGCACTTCCATGTCTGGTTCGCGGACAGTGGCGATGTCGTCGAGAAGAACGTCTTCGTCACCGACACTCCCTACAGCCTGATCCAGGTCGACATGGCCAGGAGCAAGCCCGTCATCAACGACAACCTGTTCTGGAACAACGGGAAGACCGTCCAGGGGATCGGCGACGCCTGGCGCGCCCAGGGGCTGGACACCCGGTCGGTGGTCGCCGACCCGAAGTTCACGGGCGCCTCCCCCTTCGACGACCCGAAGAAGCTCGACTACACCGTCGGGTCCGATTCGCCCGCGCTGGCGCTCGGCTTCCGCAACATCGCGATGGACGGCTTCGGCAAGGCCGGTTCCCCCACGCCGCCGCCGCTCACCTGGCCCACCCTGCCTCCCACCACCGACACCCTCGACGCCTTCCCGGAGCCGCTGCTGGGCGCCCCGGTGACGCGGATCCACTCCGACGCGATCAAGTCCGCCACGGGCCTGACCGACACCAACGGTCTGCACCTGGCCTCCGTGCCGAACACCTCGGAGGCGTACCGGCAGGGGCTGCGCGCCAATGACGTCATCAGAGAGATCGGAGGCCGCCAGGTCACCGACCGCAACAGTTTCTGGCTCGTGTACAACCAGGCGGCTCCCGGCACCGACGTTCCGCTGAAGGTCTGGCGCAACCAGGCATCGGCCGACGTGACCCTGCGCAAGCCCGTCGACGGCGAGCAGATCAACAACACCTCAGGGGTTGTGTACACAGGCACCGGATGGGACTGGAAGAACAAGTCCCGGGGCGGGGCCGGTGGATGGGCCGACGACGTGCATGCCACGCAGGCCCCGGGCGACTCCTTCGAGCTCGCCTTCAACGGCACCGCGATCGACCTCATCACCCAGGTCAACACCGACGAGGGCGAGGTCGAGCTCTTCCTCGACGGCCGGTCCGTCGGCACGATCGACAACTACAACGCCACTCGTGTGCACCAGAAGACCGTCTTCAGCAGGACCGGGCTGACACCCGGAATCCACACCCTCAAGGGCGTCATGAAGACGGGCGACTACATGATCGTCGACAGTTTCAGGATCCACTAGCGGGCGAGGGGGCCGGGACCTGCGGCGAGGTGCCGGCCCCGGCTCTCAGTCCCACCAGAACGACCAGGACTCCTTGCCCAGCACGTACTGGTCCGCGTAGGCGCGCAGGGTGTCCGGGGTGTTGTGGGCGATGTTGTCCGGGCAGAACGCGAAGTGCTCGGCGGCGACCGCCACCGCCTCGTCGACAGTGGTGGGCGGTGTGGCCACCGAGACGGTCAGGTGGTCGAAGCCGAGCGCCACGACCCGTATGCCGAAGCGGTCCTCCCAGGACCGGAGCACCGCACAGAGCCGCGCCACGTCGTTCTCGTAATTGAGCGGGCCCGTCCAGCCGATCGCCGCCGGTATGTCCGCGCTGCGCCGGGCGGGCACCAGGGCCGCGCGGGCTCCCGGCATCCGGCTGTCCTCGGCGGTGAGCCGGGCGGCGATCCCGGCGGCCCGTTCCTCCGCGTCGACGGTGTCGCTCACGGACGGATCGGGTGCGAGGCCCGGCCAGTCCGGGCCGAACGGCTCGATCGCGGCGCCTTCGAGCTCGTCCTCCGCGTGCTCCTCCCAGAGTTCGCCCAGCACCTCTTCGGCGTCGTGGTCGCCGGGGTACGACGTCATGCCGGGGTTGAGCTCCCAGTCCTCGGGCCACTCGCCGCGTGTCCCGCCGTCCAGCAGTACGGGGAGCAGCCCGACCGCCCTGCCTTCGGTGAGCAGCCGCGGCCAGGTGTCCGGGGTCGCCGGCCCGTCCGCGTACCAGAGCAGCGGTTCGTGCCGGGGGCCGTCGTGCGTCTCGTCCACCAGTGTGCCGGGCGGGAGTCGGAGCCCGGATGTGGCCAGGGACGGAAGCGGGTTCGGGAGCGTCGCCATGACCGCGACTCTAGACGCGGTCACTGACAGCGGTGGGGCGCGGCTGCGCCGGGCCGCGGCTCGCTTCGTGGCGCGGGCGGTGGCGGGTCGGGGTTGTGGGTCGGCCGTGGCTGCCCGAGCCGTCAGGGTTGTTCGGGCCGGGTGTGCTCGACGGCCTCCCGGACATCCGCGTCGGGGTCATGGGCGAGGCGGTTGAGGAGTTCCGTGACACCCGGTGTCGACCAGTTGGCGACGGCCTCGACGAAGGCCACGCGGACCCGTGGGTCCGGGTGGCCCCCGAGGTGGGCCAGCTGGTCGACCGGCCCGCGTCGGCGCAGGCCGAACCAGTGGAGGGTCTCGATGAGCGCGGTGGGATCGCCGGGGTCACCCGCCTCGGCGATCCGGCGGAGGAGGACCGGGGTGGCGGGGGCCGGGCCGTCGAGGGGGTGCGGGCGGCGTTCGCGCAGGCGTTGTGAGCCGTATTCGCCGCGCACTCTGCATCCGTAACAGGTGCAGGGTGTCGTGCCGTTGGAGCCGGGGAAATAGCGCCACCCGGTGACCTGACCGACGGCGCGGAGCCGGTGCACTTCGCGTTCGGTGACGGCTCTGGGGACGAACACTTCCCAGCCGCGCGGGTCGTCCAGGGCGGCGATGCGGCGTACGGCCTCGCTCGCTGTGGTTGCCGTGGGTCCTCGGCCTGGGCGGTCGTTGTAGCGGCCGACCGTGACGGGTTCGTCGTCCGGCAGACGGATGTGTACGGCGACGAGGCCGCGTGGACCGCCGCGCCGCGCGAGTTCGCGCAGCCACTGGTGGGTGAGGGTGTACGACGGGAGGACGGGGAAGCAGAACAGGCCCCGCGATCCGTCGCGGCCGTGGCTGACGGCCCGTATCCCGGAGCGGCGGATGCGGGCCGCGTTCGCGGTGGGTGTCAGGTGCACGAACATCGCCATGGGGCCGATGCTAGTGCCGTGACCGGCGATGTCTGCCCCGTGAGGAGCGTGCGTGCTGGGCGGCGCGAGGAGGCAAGCTTGCCGGGAGCTAGGGCGTGTGTCGGAAGTCCCGCCTGCCCCGCGACGCCCGGCACGCACGCTCGCTGCGTTGTCGGGGTCGTCCGAGTACCTGTCTCTTATACACAAAT
>NZ_JBHVEE010000159.1:0-22330 GCF_042802415.1 Streptomyces sp. NPDC057486
GTCGGACGACTGGCCCGGCCCGCGCCACCAGGCGCTTCGCCTTCGACCACATCCCCTCGACCTTCGCGGCAAGCGCCTCCAGCCCAAGTGCCGCGACGAGTTGCCGGCAGTCCATCGGCCCGGCATCCGACCCCGACCGGCCGGCCAGGATCTCCATGATCCGCCGGCAGTCCGTCGCCAGCCCACCGGCAGCGAGTCCGTCACGTCACACCGGCACCATGAACCGGGCACCGCCGCGCCCCCCACCGGCAGCTCGCCAGGCGCGACGACCGGCGGAACCTCCTCGTCCTCGCGAGGTTCCGCCAGGACCAGACCGACTCTCTCCCGGGCGATCACGAACCTCTGCCACGCGGCCTCCGCCTCCCGAAGCTCCACCTGAAGGGCCTCGACCCGCTGCCGGGCCGCACGCTCGCGTTCCTCCGACATCCCCATCACCGACGGCACACCAGGACCGTCTGACCTTCTCGCACACCCCGTTCTGCCCCGCGTCCCCGGAGGGGTGCGGGTCGAGACATTTACGGACTCCCGGTGGCGGCACACACGTGTGTGCCCGCCCCGAGGCCCGTCCCCTCCGCGTACTCCGGACGACCCCCTCCGGCCTCGGCGAGGACCTTCGCTTCGCCTGGTCGAGGACGTGTACGGTGCCCTCACATGTATGCCAGCCCCCGGTGGGCGGCGACCGGAACCCCATGCGGTCACTGAAATGTATTCTCGCATTCATGAGCACGACTGCGGATACAGCTGCCATTACAAACCTGATCGCCGAATACGCCGAGCTGGTCGACACCGGAGACCTCGCCGGCGTGGGCGAACTGTTCGCCGACGCCGTGTTCATCGGCAGCGGCGCACCGGTCCCGGGCCGGGACGGGGGAGTGGAGAAGATGCTCCGGGACAGCGTGATCCTCTACGAGGACGGCACTCCGCGCACCCACCACGTCACGACCAACATCGCCGTCGACGTCGACGAGGAGGCGGGAACCGCCGCCGCGCGGTCCTACGTCACGGTGTTCCAGTCCCTGCCCGACTTTCCGCTGCAGCCGGTGGCCGCGGGGCGCTACAGCGACCGCTTCGAGCGCCGGGACGGCCGTTGGCGATTCACGGAGCGCCGGGTCCGGATCCATCTGGTGGGCGATGTCAGTCGTCACCTGCGCGCTTAGGACCTGACTGACATAACCGTCGTCCGCCAGGAGGGCGGGCCTCGCTGCGTCCGGTGCACATCCCGGTGTGCCCGATCGATTGGGAAATGACGGGGAGTCACAGTGATCGACGGACAGTGCACATGAGTACGGCCCCTGACTGATTCGCCTGGCCAGGGGCCGTTCATCTGCCGTGGGTGTGGGATTTGAAACGACGGTGACATCGCTGCCACGACGGTTTTCAAGATCGCTCGCGGACTGGACTGACCGGCTGATCCTCCACCGAGCGCTGACAGATCCGCGCGGCCTTCTCCGAGGACTGGCCCCCGCGCACTATGAGGCAGAGCAGTGTCCGTGTCAACAGCAGAGCTTCGCCGGCGGGGAGAGCCGAGGGAGTGATTCTTTCTGTGTTGTGCCTGGGCCTGACCTGCCAAGGGACCGGGACGTGGCCTGCTGGACGGGAACTGATCTTCCCGTTGAAGGGTGCACGTCGATGGAACTGGATCTGTTGGTCCCCCGGAACAACCGTCCCGATGGAAATTCCGGGTCGGCCATGGCTCCGGGCGTTCGCCCCGGGGCACGCCGTGTCGGCCGCCTGCTGCTGCCTTTGCTGGCCTTGGCTACCGCGGGCTTCGTCACCGGCGCCGCTCGCCCACCCGCCGTGGTGCCTGCCGCCCACGCGCAGCCCGTCCCGACCTGTGAGGGCGTGCCCGCGACGATCGTCGGTACGAACGGCGACGACGACATCGTGGGCACCTCGGGCAATGATGTGATCGTCGCGTTGGCCGGGAACGACCGCGTCGACGGCCTGGGTGGCGACGACCGCATCTGCGGCGATTCCGGCGACGACAGCCTTTCCGGTGGGGGCGGCAGCGATGTCATCTTCGGCGGCAACGGCAACGACGGACTCGACGGCGGCGCCGGAAACGACGTTCTCAACGGCAGCAACGGTGACGACGTCCTCTCCGGCGGCGACGGTAGCGACACCCTGTCCGGTGAGGCCAACGACGACAGTCTTGACGGCGGAAACGGCGTCGACAACCTCGACGGTGGCAAGGGCATCGACGGCCTCAACGGCGGCGCCGGCAACGACAACCTTTCCGGAGGCGACGGCGGCGACGGCCTCAATGGCGGCGACGGCGACGACAGCCTCTTTGGCGATGACGGCAATGACATCGTCTTCGGAGGCGAAGGCAACGACAGTCTTGACGGCGGCGCCGGCAACGACGACCTGTTCGGCAACACCGGCAACGACACGCTTTTCGGCGGGGCCGGTAATGACGACCTCTTCGGCGGTGAGGCCAACGACAGCCTCGACGGTGGTGTCGGCATCAACCGCAATGACGGTGGTCCCGGCCTCAACACCTGCGCCAACCCCGCCACCGGGCCCGGCTGTCCTGTCTGACGGCCAGCAGGGCCGGGCGGGACGTTCCGTTCGACGAGCTCGACGCACCGAGACGGCAACTGCGGCGGGACGCGGTGATCAGTCCAGATGGCCACCGCCCACTCCCAGCGCGCCGCCGCCCGCTACCTCGGGATCCCCCGGCTGGTGGCCCGGGCCCGGCACTACGCGGCGGAGTACGGCTTCGCGGTGGCCGCCATCGACGCCCCCGGGTGTGGTGACCGGCCCCGTTCCGCGGCCGACGAGCAGTTCCGCGCCGACCTCCGCCGGGCGATGCAGGCCGGCGAGCCGGTCGATGAGATCGTCGATGCCTTCATCGTCCCGCTGGTCGAAAAGGCGGTCCCGGAATGGCGGACCACCTTGGACGCCCTCCTTTCGCTGCCCGAGATCGGCGGCCCGGTCGGGTACGACGGGATGATCGCCATCGGCATTCGGCTGGCGGTGGCCGAGCCGCGCATCTCGGCCGCCGCATTCTTCGGCCAGACTTTCGTGCCCAACACCCTGCGCGAGGAAGCCCGGCAGGTCACCATTCCCCTGCAGTTCCTCATGCAGTGGGACGACGAAGGGATGGAACGGCAGCCGGTCCTGGACCTGTTCGACGCCTTCGGCACCAAGGAGAAGACGCTGCACGCAAATCTGGGCGGGCACACCGGTACCCCATGGTTCGAGGTGGACGACGCGGCCCGGTTCTTCGCCCGGCACCTGAAGTGAGACCGGGCCGTCAGGCCAGCGGCAGACGATAGGAGCTGTCGGCCAGGATGCAGCTCATCGAGGACAGGCACTGGCCCTCCTCGATGGCGGTGGCCGGCAGATGCACAACCGCCCCCGATCGCGGCGGCACCGGCCATCGGCGGTACCGGCCCGTCGGGGCGGCGCGCGACCACCAGCGCCTCCATCAGCTGAGCCCGCCGTCCGGGACGCTGAACGGCAGCAGAAACTAGGCAGGAGGGGCGAAAGGGTTCCCGCCCGCTACCGGCGGACCACCCCACCAGGCCCTCGGCGGCGGAACAGGAGCCCAATCAGGTCCGCGGTGATACAGCCACCATCTGCCGATGACGTGGAACTTCTCCTCGAAGGTGCGATCCCAGTTGAGGAACCCTGTGATCGGCGCCCGCAGGCGTGTACGGCGGCCGCCCGCTTCGTAGATCACGACGGTCCGGGCCCCGAAGGAGGACTCGACCTGTATGGCCTGCACGTCGGCCCAGGGAATGGTCCGGCGGGACAGGTTGTGCACGACGGCCGCTGACTGCGTGAGAGTGATCCCGAACGGCCGCGAGGCGATCAGCAGCACGAACGGCAGCCCGACTACCGCGAGTGGAGGACCAACCGGCCCCCCGTCCAACCAGATCGACACTTGGACCGCCGCCATGATCACAGCGGCGGGCAGCATGGGCAGCAAGCGTTGAAGGCGCGTCAAACGGTAGCGGATGCACTCCGGCGACAAGCCCTCGCTCTGCGGTCGCCCCATCGACCATCCCCACCATTCCCATGCAGCCACAGCTGCGCGTGATCGTCCACGAAGTGTGGCGATGCTGTACTGCGTTGTACACCCCCCAACCCGTATCTCGAAAGCCGAGGTGCGGCCGGGGCCCAGCGGAGTTCTACGTGGTCTCCGTGCCCCTTCCGTGCCCGACCGATCGGGAAATCACGGGGAGCACCGGGCGATCGCGGTCGCCGGACATGCCGACGGCCTCTGACCGAGTCGGCTGGTCAAGGGCTGTTCGCCTGCGGTGAGTGTGGGATGTGAACCCACGGTGACGTCGCCGCCACGACGGTTGTCAAGATTGCGCAAGCGGGCTGACTCGACTATTGAGACTCCACCGACCTCACGCGATTTCGGTCCACGGGCCGGTGGTCTCGTCCTTCGGAATCCAGAGCAGTGGTTGTCCCGTGCGGCAACGCTCGTCCGCTCCCTCTTCCCAGGGGAACCGCCCGGCCTTGTCCGGCCAGAACAGCTGCGTAATTGGCAGTGGCGGGGTCTGGTAGAAGTCGATGCCTGCGCCGAAGAAGTCCTGGTACCAGCTGGGATGCACGGGCCGGACGGCCACGTCGTAGCCGTTGAGGACGTCGCCCCGGCGCTGGTCGGGCTCGATCGGTTTGCCGTTCCGTATCGCTGCCCCAGCGGCGTTCGCCACGCGCATCGCGGTCTGCGATGGCAGGCCGAACACGCTTACCTCAGGACTACGCAGTGTGTGCCAGAGGCCGATGGAGTAGCCCCAATCGCCGGGGGCGTCACCGCCGGCCACGCCCATGACGTGCCAGCCGAAGTCCGCGACATTCTTGGCTATGCGGCTGTCGCGCTCCTCCCACGCGGGGCCGCCCCATTCCGTTGGGGCGCAGAGGAGGCAAAAGCAACGGGCGTCGTCCATCCGAGGAGAGTAGACCTGCTCGCACACGGGGCCGTCTCCCGGGGTGGCGGGAGTGGATCCGATGCGGCGCATGGGACTCCCCGGTGACAGGATCGGTGTTATGAACACCGAGACGGACTGGGTGTACGGGGTGTTCGAGCCGCACGGCTCCCAGGGATGGCGCCCCTACGGCAGCGACCCCGAACGATGGCAGGGCGCAATCACCGCCTCCGACTCGCCCGAGGGTGCCAAGTACGCCATCGGTCGGATCGTCGGCGATCTGATGACCGAGTGGGGGAGGATCGGCCTCCACCATGCCATGCACGTGCGAGTCTTCCTCTGGCACGAAGAGGCGGGCGACACAAAGGACGCGAACTTCATCGTGGAGCTCCGGCCCCGGTCGGACATCGACGCAGCGTGATCTCCGGCGCATGAGGCTCCACACGGTGACAGGATCGGTGCCATGGGCACCGAGAGGACGTGGGCGTACCGGGTGGAGGAGCCGCACGGCTCCGCCGGCTGGCGCCCCCTCGGCGGCCACTCCCATCGCTGGCGGGGAAAGATCACCACCGACACCCCCAGGCAGGGCGCCAAGTACGCGGCCGCGCTCGTCGTCACCGACCTGGTGACCGAGTGGAAGGTGAACGGCATCTGCGAGCAACACGTGCGCGTGATCGTGTGGGCGGGCGACGAAGGCACCGACCCCGACGACGCCGTCTTCACGGTGGAGATCCAGCCCCGCGTCGACACAGAGTTACCAATCACAGCCGGATCCGTGTCGAGTATGGATACCAGCCCGTGGGATCCGGATAGATGGATCAAGGGATCCCCAGGTGAACCCCCATACCCACTACCCAGTAGCCGCCCACGGCGGCCGGGTCGCGATCGGGGAGGGCGGCCGAAGAACGCCCGCCCGAAGGGCGGTCTTTCTTGTTCTTCCTCCAGCCGACAGCGCCGCCTCGCGGGAGATGGCGTCGGCGCCCTTGTCTTGTCGCTTGTCGTGCCAAGCGGCGGAACCCACTCAGCGGCCCATGAGCACCGTCCTGACCAGCAAAAACCCAGCTCACCAAGATCCCCGGCAAGACCCAGGACAAGAAGAAGCAGCACGCGGGCCCGGCACCTGCACGCAGATGTCCCGTGTGCAGGTGCTGGGGCGTGCTGCGCAGGGTTCACGAGCCTACAAGCGTGGCCGGCCTGCCCGACGCTTAGAGTTCGGGAAGTCCCGTCAGGCTAGCCATCTGGCTGATCATCGTGCGGTTTGCGACGCCGGAGTAGGCGCGCACCTCGTCTACAGTGCCCGCGAAGTACTCACCGTGGATCGCCGAGCGGCCCACCTGAAGACCGCCCGAGGCTGTCCACGATGTCGTGTCCACAGCAGTAGAAGTGCTGGACAGCTGACCGTTCACATAAAAGCGAAGCTCATGAGCAGAGGCGTCGAAGACGACGGCCAAGTGGTCGCCTACGCCATAAGGATCGTCATTGGGCAAAGCTTGCTCCTCAGTGATGACCACTTGCGGAGCAGCCGCCTTGTCCTGGGTCGACACCACGACTTCCCACTTCTCGCTTGCCGCCTGGTAGCGGATCGCGAGGCGGTCGGTTTTGCGGCCCGGGAGCGACAGGACGGTCTGCGTCCTGTTGTTGGCTGCGGCCAAGCGGGCACGAGCGGCGAGGGTGAAGCTCCCGTCCCCGCCGACCGGGGCCGCAGACGTTGCCGCCCAGTCACCGTCACCGTCGAGCCTGAGATCACCTTGATCGACCAGTGCGGGATCTCCGAAGATGTCCTCGTTGTGGTAGATCCAGGCATCGCCGTTCAAAGTCAGCGGCAGGCCCTCAGGCTCCGTATTGGGAGCAGTTCCGCCAGGCGCCGCCTCCAAGGACCAGTAGCCCTCCCGGATCAGCGATGTCTCTCCCGCGCGGGCGCCGTGTCCCTTGCCAGCTGCGTAGGCGGTGCTGGGGAACGCGCCGAGTGTGAGCGAGAGCGCGGCGGCGCCCAGCGCCACAAACGCGGCACGGTATCTGTCGTGCATGACCCCCCTTTAAAGAATCCAGTCAAAATGCTGAAGCGATCTTCCAGCCTTGCTCCTTCAAGCGCAAGAAGTTTTCGGCCGTCCATATCACGTATCGGCCCACGTCGGCATGGCTCGACCGTTCGCCCAAGGCAGCACCCACATCCGCCACAAGTGACCGCAGCCCCTCAAGCTGAGAGCTCCAAGGGCGCGGCACGTCTGCTGCTCCCGCACTCGGCTGGAGCACAGACCAGAGGGCGTCACGGTTCTCAATCGTCCAGTGGTTGCGTGCGAGTTGTCCGATCCTCGCCGGTGACGCCTGCCGCGATGTGAGGTCCGTGATGACGTAGACGGTCTCGCGGGAGACCTTGCCGTTCGCCTCCACCCGCCGCCATCGGTGGATGCGTGCGGCCTGCACCAGGTACGGGAAGCCCGGGTCGAGGTCGGTGACGATCAGCGCCCGCACGGATCGCGTCTCCCTGCGGACGTGGGCCCGGTCCCGGCTGACGTGCTCGGCGCGCACAGTGGTCCACGGCAGCGCGCGCAGCGCGTTGAACAGCGTCTTCTGGTTCCGCTTGACGACCAGGACGTAGTGGGCGCGTTTGTCCTCCACGAGGACGCGGGCCTCGCCGACGTTGGTGTGCAGCGCGTCGGCGGTGACGGTGACGCCGGCCAGGTCGAAGGGGGCGAGCAGGCGCGGCAGGGCAGTGACCTCGGTGGTCTTGTCGGGTACCCGGGCCTGGCTGACGACGTGTCCGGTCCCGGTGAGGGCGGAGATCAGGTGGGCGGCCGAGGCGGTGCCGATGCGCGAGCCTTTGGCGGTCTTGCCGTCCACGGCCAGGTGGTCGGCCCCCGCTGGATCGCATCCGAGCAGGTCGGCCAGGCCGCCAGGGCACACGGTCGTCAACAGGCGCTGCACGGTGGTGGTCGAGGGCGCCCTGCGCACCCCGAGAGGACCGCGGGCGGTGGCGCCGAGGCGGGCGAGGGTCTCCTGCGGGGCGTTCGGGCCCACTGGCCGATGGCCCGGATGGAGCGCGCTCCGGCCAGCACCGCGCAGCAGCAGGTCAGCAACACCGTCGTCAGGGGGTGGGGGCGTCCGCGGCGGGCACGCGGGTCGGGCAGGGACGCCAGCCGCTCGGCGATGCCGCCGACGGCGCGCTGCACGTCGGTGGGCGACTTGATCAAACAGACGGTGGCAGACTGGCGGCACATCGAAGTTCCGGGTGTTCAGGGCGACTTGCTAGGTCACCCCGTCAACCGGAGCTTCGTTGTGTTCGTGGCGGTCTCCCGGCGGACCGTCACACTTCCATGACCTGCAACGACTCGTGATCGCCCGGAGAATGAATCAGCCCTGGCTGACGCACTACAGCGACGAGGGGTGGCCGGTGGAGACGGCCGACATCGTCGTACGTGCCGCCATGTGCGAGATTGTCTACGAGATTCCCATCAGCCGGTAGCGGGGCCGTACGCGAGGGGAGAGTCATGGAGTCAGCCGGGTATCTCATGGGCACCTTGGTCTGGGGCGCCGTAATCGCCGCACTGCTGGTGACGGTAGTCGGGTCGTTTGTGGTCGTTCGGTGGCGACGCAGGGCGATCGCAGCCTTGGAGCGCGCGGAGCTGCAGGCAGATCCGCCGCCCTCTACGAGATCCCCATCAAGTGGTGGTCCATTTCAGTCCCGCAGCTGCGGCCAGCCATCCCGGTTGGAGTAGCTCTCGAAGCAGTACCGGGTCGAGCGGTCCCACTCCTCGCCGGTGGCCAGCTCGTACGCCTTGTCCGGTACGTACAGCAGCCATTCGCCGTCGTACTCGGTGGAGGTGTAGGGGGCGAACTTGTCGGTGTCGAAGAAGACGCTCTCCCATACGGCCTGCCCCGCGGCCACCACGGCGCAGCGTGTGTACAGGAATACGTCGGCTGACTGGGGAAATGGACTGCTGTTTCGGAGCGTCAGGTTGACCACGGGCAGGGTGCCGAACTTCTCCTGGTCCAGGCGGTAGAGGGCCTCGGCGTGGCGTTCCGCGAAGCCGAAGATGTCGGGGACGGAGCGGCGGCTCAGTTCCTCGGCGAGGCGCTGGCAGCTCTTCTCGGTTGCTTTGCCGTCCAGGATGGCTATCAGTGCCCAGAAGTCGGTCCATGTCATTCTCACAGGCGCAGGATGCCAGGGTGGTCTGACATCAATGAGGGCGGACCGTGGCGGCTACCCGGCTGTCCGAAGCAACCAACAGCGGTGGGCCACCCCCAGCCCAAAGCGCACAGCCGAACCGGGGTGTCAGTGCTCCGGCGTACCTTCTTGCCATGGCGAAAAGACCCCCTGAGAACTGGCGTGCCTGGATGGCGGAGGTAGCCCTCGATGTCGAGGCCGGGATTTTGCAGCCCGAATGTGCTGGCTCGGCGGAGATGTACCCCGAGTCCCTGCTGAGGGCGACGGACTCAGCGCTGGAGGCGTTCGAGGCTGAGGTACGTGTGCTTGTGGAGCCCTCCGACGGCGAAGTCTTCGGAGCGGTCGAGAGGGTCGTTCTCGCCCTCAATGCTGTCGATGGCGACGCCAGCCACGGTGGGGCCGGCTACTGCACCGAAGAGCGGGAGCAGCTGTGTGAGTATATCGACCTCACGTTGGGCGAGCATGGTGTGGACGTGACAGCACTGGCAGCGAGGAGGGGCATCAATCGTGCCGAGATCACTGACGCTTGGCGCGACTGGTGACCGTGGTCGGGCGGGCGGGAGCGAGTACATCGGCTGGCCCCTGACATCCAAAGGTGACATCAACGGCACCGGACGTGGGCGGTGTCACACGGCGTTCGAACCCAAGGATGTCGTGGAGCCAACGGTCGAAGTAGTGCGCCTCAGCCTCTTGATCACCCTCGATGGTCAGCCACTCACGGGCGGCGGTGATCATATGTGCCTCGGCCTGATCCCTTTCCGCAGGCCGCAGCTCGAACCAGTCGGTCAGCTCACCCCAGATAAGGGCGAGCCAGTTGCCTGCTTCATCGCCGTCGTCGACTGGGAGCCCGCCACTAGCAAGACCCAAGATCTCCAACGCCGGGTCGTACGGAGACGCGTCGCCAGCCAGCATGGACATGGCACGCGCTCTGACCGCCGCGCGAAAGGCCTCCGAGTCTTTCATGATCTAGAGAATAGGCGACGCGGTTCTCATAGCTCGCGCCATGGCATAGGGCATGTACAGCAGAGAAGTACAGCAACCTCAGCAACCAGTCCTGCGCGTCGGCATCCGCACCGGGCCATTGCGCAGCCAGAATGACCGCCGATGACCGACCCACATAGAGCTACGGATCAGAAGGTCATTGATCAACTGGTGTGTGTCTGGGCCGTTTCTGGGCCGTCCGAAGCCACTCACCAGCGGCTGACAACGACCAATGACGACAGCTCAGGCAACCACGATCAGGGCCTGGAGCTGCAGAAACGCAGGCCCCCAAGATCCCCGACAAGACCCAGGGCAAGAAGAAGCCGAGGCCACGACAGCAATCGACTGGCCAGAAAGTCCCGCGGCATCCACGATGGGCGCATGGACAGGTTGCAGGGCAGCGCTTGGCAGTACATGGCGCAAGTACTCCACGCCGAGGATCTTCCGATGATCGCTGCGCATGCGCTCGTTGATGGCCACGACTCTCCCGCTCTCCGCGAGTTGGCCGGCCTGTCGCGCCGAAGCGATGCCGCCGAGATCCACGAGGTGTACGTCCAAGCTCTGGATGAGCTGGACATACACCTTCCCGATGAGAAGACGGCCGGCCGACGCCTACTCGTAAGCCTTGCGTTCGGTCTCGTCCGCCGCGAGCTGAGCCCCAAGGAAGTGGCCGACCGGCTCTCGACGGTCGCGGCTCACACCCAGGAGGAGACGCAGTTCCTCTCCATCGCAGCGGAGTACAGCGAATGGATCGGACCGGACGATCTCCCGGCATGGGAACACGATCTACAAGCTGCAGCGCGGTCGTTGGCAGTTTCTACCGACCTCGATCCCAGCATCTCCGTACAGGTTTCGCTGCCCGAATGATCCCTTTGCCTGGGGTGCGAGTTCGTGCCAGATCCGTGTCAGGTAGAGCGGGTAGCCACGGTCAAACAGGGGGTCCAGACGGGCTGCCTGGACCACTCCCCAAATATATCGTTGCAGGTCATCGGTGCGGTGCGGCGGTGATGGTCGGTGATTCCCAAGCTCAGAGCGCGAGTTCGATTCTCGTCACCCGCTCTTGAACGAAGGCCCTGGTCAGAGACCAGGGCCTTCGTCATTGTCTAGACCTGCCTAAGCGTCTTGCACCACCTCTGCACCACCTGCCCCGAGGTTCCTACCTGCCCGTCGGGACCGAGGTGGCCTTCAGCGTCTCCCGCATGATGCGCGCGCCTTGCTCGGCCATCTCGCCGATGGGGAAAGCGAGTTCATCCGGCGTCACGTCGATCGTCCAGACGAAACGGCTGCGCCCTTCGGTGTCGGCAAGGACCTGCATCGAGGCGTGATGGTGCTTCGGCGCCATCGAGCCGCCGACCACCGCATAGGCCACCCGGCGGGCCGCATCGTCGATGTCGACGATCAACTCGTGCACGACCACACCGTTCGCGAAGGTCACGATCCTCGTGTCTGCCTCCATGCGGGTGTCCGTGACGAAGCCCGGCACCAGGCGCTGGTGCACGGCTCCGACCTCACGCAGGGCCTCCCAGACGTTTTCCGGGGAGTTGTCGATCAGGAATTCCTTGTGGATATGAGCCATGTGCCCTTACTCCTGTCGTGGGATGTGTCAGGCGCCGGCGATGAGGCAGAACGGATGCCCCTCGGGATCGGTAAGGACGACCCACTGATCCTTGCCGGGCTGGAACTCGGGCCTCGACGCTCCGAGAGCGAGGATCCGCCCGGCCGCCTCCTCCAGGTCGGTGACCGTGAAGTCGAGGTGGGCGTGGCTGGCATCGGCGGGCCAGCCCGGGGCCTGGTAGCCCTCGATGCGTACGAACGCCAGGCCGGGCTGCTCCCCGCCGGCCAGGGAGGCGTAGTCCTCGCCGCTGTCGGTGATCTCCCAGCCGGTGACCTTGCTGTAGAACTCGGCGAGCCGGACCGGGTCACCACAATCGATGGCTACGGTGCTGATCTGCGCGAGAACGGACATGACGGCGACTCCTTGAGCGCGGTACGGGATGATGTGCGACGCCGCTCAGCTTGCTTGCCACGTCCCATCCAGGTCTTGAAGATCCTTGCGGCGGGGCCGATGTCAGACCCCCGGCGTAGCGTCGAAGGGTGCTCACCACCACCGTCCTCGCCAC
Organism: Streptomyces sp. NPDC057486; assembly: GCF_042802415.1. Lineage (NCBI taxonomy): Bacteria > Bacillati > Actinomycetota > Actinomycetes > Kitasatosporales > Streptomycetaceae > Streptomyces > Streptomyces sp. NPDC057486. Next base: position 12,153 of record NZ_JBHVEE010000159.1, read on the forward strand.
CCGGCCCGACTTCCGCATCACCGCGGCGAGTTGCCGGGACGACCACACCCGCTGGTCACGGACGGAGGTGCGCGAGGACTACCGCGTGGTGCTCGTGCGGCGCGGCCGGTTCCGCAGGCAGGTGGCCGGCGCCCCGGCCGAGGTCGACCCGACGACGGCCTATCTCGGCGTGCCGGGTGAGGAGGAGCGTTTCGCGCATCCGGCCGCCGGGGGCGACGAGTGCACCTCGATCAGCCTGACGCCCACGCTGTGGCGGGCCGTGGCCGGTGAGGACGCCCGCCCGGCTCGGCAGAGCGTGTACGTGGACGCCCGCCTCGACCTGGCCCACCGACGCGTCCTCGCGTCCGCCCGTACCGGCGACGTGGAACACGCTGTGACCGAGGAACTCCTCGGGCTGCTCTCCGCCACCGTCGGACAGGCCGTCGACGGAGCCGTCCCGACCGGCGTGCGCCCCGGCCGGGACGAGGGGCCGCTCGTCGCCGCGGCCCGCCAGGCGATCGGCGAGGCCCACCCCGCCTCCGAGGGACTGCTGCCACTCGCGGAGCTCCTCGGCGTCTCGCCCTACCGTCTGAGCCGCGCCTTCACCCGCGTGCTGGGAGTCTCCCTGACCCGCTACCGCAACCGGGTCCGGGTCGGCCGCGCCCTCGACCGTCTGGACGCGGGCGAGGAAAGCCTCGCCACCCTCGCCGCCGACCTGGGCTTCTCCGACCAGGCCCACCTCACCCGGACCATGCGCGACTACCTCGGTCACACACCGACCGCACTCCGGCGGCTCCTCGCCCCCGTCATCCGCTCTTGAACGAAGCCCCAGGGTCGGAGACCTGGGGCTTGTTTACTGGCAGACGAGTCTCGCTGCCCGCGCACACCCTATGGCCCCGCGAGATGGGGCACGCGGAAGACATGACCCCGCATTGTCTCGCTGGAGGTCTCGCATGAGCCCTCTGACCTGCACCCACGCCGTCACTACCACCACTGCAGCATGGTGTTCTGCTTCTTCTTTCCGGAAACGAATGCCTTGCGCCCGGGGCGCCCTACCTGTGGGCGTCTGACCTGGAATTCCGCGCCGTCCATGCGGATCTCGACGCCCTCGGCCCCGGCACGGGCGAACAGGTCCTCCAGGGTGCGGATCCGCAGGCCCGGACGGTAGGGGACGGCGAAGCCGCGGGCCGCGAGCAGTGGCCCGACTTCCCGGATCGCGGCGGAGACGGTCGAGCGGTCGACTTCGAACAGCTCGGCCAGTGCGGCGTGCGGCAGCCCGAGGCGCAGGCAGACCAGGGTGGCCAGCAGCCGGTCGGGGAAGACCAGCCGTTGCTTGCGCCCCTCGCCCACGGCGCGCCGCCGGGCGCCACCACGTCGCTCACACAGTGCGGACTCACGGGTCGCTTCCCACTTGGGTGCGAGTTCTTCGAGCAGCTCGCCGAAGTGTGCGCGCGAGACTCCGCACAGGGCAGGATGGGAGCAGGCCGTACGGGCCCAGGTCAGCTTCACAACTTACCCAACCCGTACGGCCCTTCTCATGTCACGGACCAAGCCCACCCGCATTGCCCTCAAGGTCGTAACCACCTCGGGAACGATCGACTCGCCGTTGGTGAGACTTCTGTCAGACCGATGTGGGACGCTCCGTCGATGGAATCTTCAAAGGTGATTGAGACACTGTGGGACCGGATCCAGGCTCGGGACTGGGCAGGCGTCGCCGAGTTGATCGCGGAGGATGTCGTCGTCGAGTGGCCGATCAGCCTCGAACGCATCATCGGCCGGGAAAACTTCGTCGCCGTGAACCGTGAATATCCGGAGGGCTGGTCGATTCGGGTGCTCAAGGTGGTGGCCGAGGGCGACGAAGTCGTCTCCGAGGTCGAAGTGCCACACGACAGTCTTGGCGTCTTCCGCGCGGCATCGTTCTGGACTGTCCGTGACGGGCAGGTCGTCCGTGGGACGGAGTACTGGACGAGCGTGGGAACGGACCCGCAGCCTGAATGGCGGGCTGCCCTCGTCGAACCGATGTAGTGCGGCGGGCCTCTCTGAGCCCCGACCTCTATTGCTCCCAAGGTCGTAAGGCCCGCGCGCCGGCGGACCGGGGCCGGCGCGTGACCTGATCGACGTCCGGGCGGCAGCCGATCGCTCGAGTCACAACGAGCTCGAAGAGCTCGGCCGCCGCCACGCCCGTGACAGCTTCGACCTCTCGGACCTTCAGGCCCGGCTCGCCGGCGCGGACTGGATCGATGACACCGAATTCGCCTCGTACGGACTCGACGACCAGCAGTCCATCGAGCTGCGCCGGTGGGCTCAGGAATAGGCCGATGACATCGCCGAGAGACTCCAGGAAGCAGAAGGCCCGCCCGACGACTGATCACCGGGCACCGAACACGGCGAGGAAGCGCCGCATCTCCGAGGAAGCTCGTCGTGCCCCATCCGTGCCCTTCGGGGCGGTGAACAGCGGTCAACACGGGTATCGCCGAGCCAGCGAGAAGCACCCCATAGGGCGTGAAGCACGGGAGTCCGGTCAGGCTTGTACGTCCACGTCACAGGCTTGCATGGACGCTTTACAGGACGATCTTGAAAGCCATCGTGCCGCCTCGACGACGCGGCCTGCCTCACTGTCGGTCTCCAATGCTAGAACACGTGCATGACATACAGGTTTACGGCGCGGATTGCTTGCGGGCTCGACGATTCGGACGAGGACGACTGCATGATGGCGGGCGTGGCCGAGTCGAACGACGAGCAGGGGTTCTCCCTGTTGTTCATGTGCGACTTCGACGAGCCCGATGCCCAGGAAGTGTCCCTGGGCATGGACACGCATTGTCTTGTCACACCCGACCAGGGCACCGCCTACGGCTGTGTACGTGAAGTGGTGCTAGACGGCGATGTGCTGCGCGTGACCTTGGATCCTGCGTCGTTGGACGATCTTGGCTTGACCGATCCCGTCGTTGAGGCTTTGCTCTGCGCGCCGGCGGCGGACGTGACACGCATGAGGGAAGTGCTGCCGCGCATCCTCGCGTACGGGCGCTCAGATGCCCGTCCGAGCCTGATCGCGATGTAGCGGCTACAGCAGCGGAGTACAGCAACCACAGCAACCGGGCCCGCGCGGTGATGCCCTTGATTGGCCGCGCCACGACCGGTATGACCAACACCGACCGATCTGGATAGAACTATGGATCAGAAGGTGTCCATGCCCGATCCATGTCTGACAGGGCGGGGTGCCACGGTCAGCCACGGGTGCCAAGGTGAGCTCCGTGGCTCCCTTTTGGCACCCGTTCCCGCTGGCCAGCTCGCCGATGGAGGCTCAAGGCCCGGTGATTCCCAAGCTCAGAGTGCGACTTCGATTCTCGTCACCCGCTCCAGCAGAAAGCCCCAGGCCAGCGGCCGGGGGCTTCTTTGTTGTCTGGACCCGTCTAAGCGTCGCGCACCGCCTCGGCCAGACCAAGCCCGGATTCCTGCCGTCGTAAGCCGCGTCGCGCAACAGCAGATGGGCCGAGCCCTCGGACGTAGCTCGGGGGCTCACACGTGTCCCAACTGTCCGGACGCCCCGCAGAGCCCCCTGCCCAATTGTCCGTTCTTTGCGGTGTAGGAACTGCACGCTCCGGGCGACATCGCTCAACAGTCTCGCGAGCAGTGCTCAGACTGCGCGTAGAGGCGTCGGGCGAACGGACCTAGGGCTGTTCCGTAACTGAAGGTCTCGTCGCTACTGATGTTCACCGCGACGACACTGCCGGCCTCGGCCGCGTCGAGGTCGACGAGGTAGGGGCCCCCGCTCGACCCGACGCCCATGACGCAGGGGATCCGCAGCAGGGCACTACCGCGGTATTCGCGCGAATTGCCGCCTTCGCAGTGCAGGAGCCGGTTCGTGTACGGGTAGCCGAAGAAGTGGGTGCGGGTACCCGATTCAGCCGTGAACAAGATGCGCTGGACGCCGGTCACCTCGGAAATACTCCGCCCGTCGTGGCCGGAGTTCATCTCCAGCATGGCGACGTCCAGGCCCTCGTCCTGCCACTCCTCGGCCATCCGCACCCGGCGCACCGTGAAGCCGCCGTAGGGGCTCTTGCCATCGCGGTAGCCAGGCACGAAGTAGAGCTGCTGGTCCCAACTCGCCGACCGGGAGGGCTCCCCGGCACCCGCCGTTCTGACACAGTGCGCGGCGGTTATCACCGTGTTCGTGCCGACCACAGTCGCCGTACAGGCACCCAAGCCGCCCCCTGCGCCCTGGGAGTACAGGCGGCCGACAGTACGGGCGATGAGACCGCCCTCGGCCCATTCGGGCTGCACGGGGTCGCCAATGGCGTCCCCGTGGGCCACGTTCGCGATGCCCGTGCCGGTCCAGTACGTCTCCACCCGACTGCGATCCTGTTTCGTGATCGCTGCGTCACGAACAACGATCTCCGGCTCGGCCGTCGACACACCAACAGGCCTGTGGCTGTTGTGGCCGACCGTTCCCAGCGTGATCAGCACAGCCGCGACCGCACCAGCCCACGCGAGTCTGCTCCTCATGCCCATGCCCATGCCGAGCAGCTTCATCGGTCTGTCCGCACCAGCCAAAACAACCCCACAGGCCAAGCCCCTGATCTTCGTGACCTGGCGGCTGACGGATCTTGCACCACCAGCCCGTCCCCAAGCAAGGAATTCACAAGTTCACCCACCTTCGCCCCACCACGAGAAGACGGCGTCCATGAACGGCACGAGTACGGGTGTCCTAGCTGTCCGACTGTCCGGTTAGGGCTGTGACCAGCAACAACGGGCAGGACGGTCGATGCTGGAGCTGTCCGGGGTGTCCGGTTACAGACGGCTGCAACACCCCGGGATGTTGCAGCCCGGTGGCGAAGCCACCCCTCGAAGGTCACGGGTGCCGGAGGCGCTTTCCTTCTCTCAAGAACGCGCACCACGTCGCACCACCTCCCCACCATCTGCAGTGGAGAACCACGGTCAGCAGCGGTAAACACCACCTCGGCGCAGTCGCGGTAGCCGTGTCGGCGCAGGGCGTGGGAGCGTGGTCGTGGATCGTGGACGATGACCTGTGGGGCTGTATGAGCGTGGTGTGGGCGACGACATCGTCGGAATCGGGACGCTTCTGCCCAGACGAGAGACGTTCGGACGTGAGGGGTCTGTCTGACCGCTTCAGCAGCCTTCGATCACGTGGTCAGGGATACCTCGAAGTTCGTTTGTCGGACCGTGAGTTCCCTCAGTTGACCCTCGGCTTCCGGGGTGATCACGCGGTCGTTCATCTGATCAATGACGCCGCCGGGATATCTCTTCTCGTGGGAGACGGCACCGTTCCTTCGGGTGTCGTGGTTGATGTCCCGATCATGGACGACCTCACAGAGTTCACGGGCGACTTTGTCCTGAGTGTCGAGCGGGCGTGGGCCCTTGTGCGCAACTTCATCCGGATGGAAGCGCCCAGTGATCTGGGCGAGTGGTGTGAGTTGTAGCCCCTGTTCCAGTTCGGCGGCTGACATCACCAACTGACATCACCGGTGACGGCCGGCCCCGGATCAGTCCGGATGCTGGGGAACCCGACTCCGCCAGCGACCACGTAGATCCCGCAGGTGCCCCAGGATTCCGCTCGAACTTACAAAGCGGGTGTCGCAGCTCAAGAGCCGGATGCTGAGAACTGTCCCGTAGCGATCCAGCGTCGGTGTCGGACTCGATCGAGAGGCTTAACAGCCAGGCGGAGAAAAGGATTTGTCAGGGTGCGGTTCCACAGGATGACATGCGCTCATGAGCAGAATGGCGCAGGTCCTCGTCCTGGCACGGTACGAGGACGAGGTGATGGAGCCGCTGACGCGGGCCGACGAGACCCGCACCTGGCGTGGCCGTTTCGAGCGGATACCCGATTGGTTCGTCGGCGGGTGGTACCTCGAGTTCTACCGGGAGAGCCAGCGCCGCGGAGTCCTCGCGGACCTGGAGGCGCTGCCGTGGAACCAGCCGGAGTGCGTCCAGGTCATGCTCCACGACGAAGACGACGACTGCTTCGGGCTGTGGATGTTCCAGGACGGAGCGTTGGTCGAGGTGTCGATCCCGCGCACACAGCGGGTCCACGTTCCGCCACCGTCGTGGTGGGGCGACAGCCCCCGGCCCGGATCCCTGTGGCGGACGGACGGGCCAGACGCAGGGAGGCTGCCCGCGCACTCCCCCGAGCACGAGCAGGACCCACGGCTGTCGTGGTAGCGAGAGCTGGTGGTGCGCTACAGGTGAGCCCCAGTACCGCAGGAGTGTCGGAGCCTGGTGGGATGGTGCTGCCATGCAGGACACGCTCGTGGGCGGCGGGGTGCTTTTCTTCCTGGGTGAGCACTATGTACCTGCGCAATCCACGACGCCGGTCCTACGCGGCAACTGAGCGTCCTGGGTGATCTGGCGTCCCGCGAGGACGCCTGCGACGCGCTGCATCGTCGCCAGTGGGAACGGTGCCAAAGGAGAAACGCACCCAACTTCTCCTGGGGACGGCGGCTGGCCCGCCGTCGTGCTGACGGCGAGGTATGTGTCGCCCGTTTGCCCCCATGGCGGCCTTCGGCACCTGGGCAACGCAGGTACGGTGAACTGCCGACACGCAGGACCCGGGCTGAACGGCCTTACTGTGGCCAGGCGTTGTCCGGCTTCCAGCGCCGCGTCCGGAATGGGCGGCTGGGGGGGTGCCGTCCCCTGCGCGGCACCCCCCGGCCAGGCGGCGCTAAGGCAGCGTCTTTTGGTAGGTCTTGTCCTTGTCGGAGTCGTAGACCAGCTTGCCGTCGGCGTCGTACCCCTTGATGTGGGGGGCCACGGTGACCTGCTGGTTCAGGATGCCGGAGGCGACGAACCAGCCGTGGTCGAGGGCGGCCTGGCTGGTGGCGCCGCCGTAGGAGACGGTCACCCGGACCACCTGTGTCTTGACCGTGCCGATGACGCCCCAGCGGAACGGGAGCTTCCAGTTCCCGCGGTCGAGGAACGACTGCTGGTAGAGCTTGCCGCCGTTGATGTCGGCCATCACGGGGCCGGCATCCGGCGGACCGTCGGATCCTACGCTGGTGCCGAGGCCCTGGACCTCGCCGCCCTTGATGTTGCAGATCAGCCGGATACGCTGCGGCTGCTCCTTCACCGCGACGACGTACATACCGTCGCCGGGCGTGTTGGAGTCGCCGGTGCTCTTCATCGCCAGCATGATCCGGTAGTCGCGTGCCGCACCCCGGTCCGTGTGGAACTTGTCGTCTCGGCCGCGTGCGTTCGACTGGTCGTAGGCGAGGCACTTCTCCAGCCCGGCGGCGGCCTGCCCGAAGGTGATTCCGTCGAGGAGCTGGCCCTCCGTGGCCGGCCGCGCGGGCACCGACGGCGACGCGGAGGGCGTCGGTGTCGCCCGTGTCCGGTGCGTGGCGCTGAGCGACGGTGTTGCCGCCGCGGTGTCCTCGCCCTTGCCCCCGCCGGTCAGCGCGTACGCCCCGACAGGCAGCACCGTCAGCGTCACCAGGGCCGCCCCGGCCGCCGCCACACGGCGCCGCCTCTCGACCGTGCCCCGGCGGCGGATCGCCGGATACGGCACCGGCGAGGGCCGGATCGTGTATGCGTCCTCGGCAAGCAACTCGCGCAACTGCTCCTCGAAATCCCCTCCGGTTGCCCTCTCTTGCTGCTCCTGCTCCTCGTTCATCTGCTGCCTCCCTGCCCGGACGACGCTCGGCTGCGGACAGGTCCGTCCATGACCTGCGCGAGCCCCAGATACGTACGCAACTTCGCCAGTCCCTTGGACGCCTGGCTCTTGACCGTGCCGGGCGAGCAGCCGAGCACCTCGGCGACCTCCGCCTCAGAAAGGTCCTCCCAGTAGCGCATGACGACCACCGCCCGCTGCTTCGGCGGCAGTCCGGCCAGCGCCACGAGCAGGGCGCTGCGCTCGTCAGCCCACGAGACGGCCTCGTCGCGCGCCGCCACCTCCGGCGGCGCCGCGGTCAGCGCCTCCGCCACCCGCCGCTTGCGGAACCGGTCACTGTTGCAGCTGACCAGGATCCGCCGGACGTACGCCTCCGGGCTGTCACTGCGTGAGACACGCCACCATGACCGGTACGCCTTGGCCAGCGCCGTCTGTGTCAGGTCCTCGGCATAGTGCACGTCGCCCGTGAGCAGATACGCGGTCCGTACGAGATGGGACCACCGCGCTCTGACGAATTCCTGGAACTCGGCCTCTTGTTTGGCCTGCATCAAGCACCCTCCCTCGCCCTCCAGACCACCGTTTCGGCGGATTCGGTTGCCCGGGATCGGGTGCGTCTTTTCTGAGTGACCACCCCGACGGCATGCACCAACAGCTTCTGAACGCTTGCAAGCCCGTTCGGGGCCGTGGACAGCCGCACGCCAGTGAGCTGCGCCGTGCTGTAGCTGTAGGCACCAACCGGTCACTCAAGGGGAAACGCACCCTGGGCGGCGCGCGCGTGCCAGATCCGTGCCAGATCGAACAGTCAGCCACGGTCAATTGGGGTGTGAGGCGGTGCAGGCATGCGCTGACAGGCTTGGTGCCGTTGTACGGCTGTTGACCAGCCAAGACCGCCCTGTGGCCGGTGCCACGCGCTGTGGCCCCAACGTCGTGCTTTACCGGGCAGGTCCACAGACTGCCCGACTCGCAATGAGCTTACGGGGCCATGATCACTCGCGCCGAAGCAGCTCCCGGCCAAAGGCGTTCCGCCGACCGCGTGGACGGGTGCTGGCGTCGTCCCATGGTCACGACAGCTGTCGGGATATAGCCATGCGGCCTGATCGCACTCATCATGAGCGGCATGCAGAGTGTCCAGGTGGGAGCAGGAAGCGGCAAGACACGGGGATCACTTGGCAGGGCCTCGGTCTTCCTTTTCGCGTATGGGAGCTTTGACGCGGGGATTTACCTCGCCGAGTTGATCACGGATGGTGTTCGCTGGGGCCAGATGCTTGAGAGCGCTTTTGTCCTGCTGTTCGCAAGCTGGATTACTGGAGCCGTGCACCTCCGCCGGACCAGGAAGGCAGAGAGACAGAACAGGTAGCGGTCACAGGCCTCCGGCGCCTGAGCGGTACAGCAGCGAAGTACAGCAACCATGCCGACCGGAGCCAACCGCACATGCCCCCAACAGCCCGTCCGACCAGCCCACCAGACCTCAGCGACCTCTGTGCCCGTAGTTCGCAACGAGAAGGCCGGGCCGCCTCTGGGCCGTGAAGGGGTGCTCAACAGTGACAGACGGCGACAGCGGCCGACCACCAACCCGCAGGGCCAAGTGGTCGGCCCCTGTTGTGCGTGCAGTCCAGGAAGTTGCCGCGTCACTTCTTCGGCTTTTGATTCGAGTGGCTGCGGCACAATGTTGGTCCATGACCAAGTCCCCTGATCTGGCAGTTCTCTATCCCGACATTGCGGCCGAAGGTAGCCTCGCCGCAGCGCTCCAGACCGTTGCGGCCAGGGACGGCATCTCCGTACCGTTCCAGGTCTCGGAGTCTGACCCCCTGCTCTATGCCTTTGTGGAGAGCACGGTTCCACACCGGACGGTCTTGGGCATCTCGGGGTGGGTGGCCGAACGGCGGTGGTCGATCCGCGGCTGCGAGGCTTTCCAAGATTTGGCACTCGTCGATGGACGGGCGGAGGACCTGACCCAGGTCGTCCGTGCTGCGCAAGCCTGGCACGCAGGGGCGGAGCTGGTCGACATCCAGCGAGCGGCGCCGTTCGTGCATCTCACCGGCCGCTACGAAGTAGCAGAACACGATCCGGCGCAACTGACCGAGTCCGAGTGGCAGCATCTGCGCACAGAAGCGGGCGAGCTGGACTGGCCCGAGTACCACGCGCTCATAGAGGCGGCGTATGCCGAGCCGGCGCTGCGGCGTCTCTACCCGTTCACCAGCCACTGGACGCTGCGATTTTCTACCAGTACCCGACCTGACCTCACCATCGTTGCGATGTGCCTGAACGCTCATCGGGAGAAGCCCTACACCGTTAGCACCAGCTACATGGGTGAGGTCCTCGCCGAGACGACGACTGCGGAAGAGGCAGTGGCGACGGCTGTCCGCCATCTGCCCCAGGCGGCCGACTGACGTGCCTGACAGACCCTGGTGACCGTCGCGCCCGCAGTTCGCATCGAGCGGTTCATCGTGCCCGCTGCGTGCCCGTTCGGAGGGGACGCAGCGTGTCGTCGACGGGTGAAATGAGGACCACGGACGGCGGATCAAAAGCGGGCCACTGCGTGATCTCTTGATCATCCTGACTTCACTGGTATGGGAGT
>NZ_JBHVEE010000160.1:0-22285 GCF_042802415.1 Streptomyces sp. NPDC057486
ACGTCCCTTACCCTCCGCTCGAGGAAGGAGTTCCAGCCGCCGGTAGCCGAGCGTCACCTCGAAGCAGAAGTTGCCCATTGCGTTGGGGGCGTGACGACCCCGCCCTGCGGCGTGCCGGTCAGGCTCGCGGCAAGTCCACCGTGGCGTTCGACGATCCCCGCCCGCAGGAATGCGCGGACCAGCCGCAGCACCTTGCGATCGGTGACGCGCTCTTCCACCAGGCCCATCAGGACCTGGTGGTCGACGTTGTCGAAGCACGCGGTGATGTCCCCTTCCACCACCCACTCATAGGAGCGGCTGGTGAGCTGGTGGATCTCGGCGATGGCATCCTGAGCCCGGCGCCCGGGCCGATACCCGTAGCTGGGTCCGCACACGCGGGTGTCCCGCACGCTGGTCGCGCGCGGGACACCTCCCTCCTGTCCCCCTGTCACCAGGCGGACACGGCGTCAGGCGACGACGGAACCCTCGTGCAGCTTGCGGATGGCGTCCGCGTCGTAGCCCAGGTCCGCGAGGACCTCATCGGTGTGCTCGCCAAGCAGCGGCGCACCCTTGATGTCCGGCTTGAACCCGGAGAACTTCACCGGGCTACCCACCGTCAGGTACGTGCCGCGCTTCTTCTGCTCCACCTCGACGATGGTGCCGCTCTTGCGCATGTCGGGGTCCTCGGCGAGCTCCTTCATCGACAGGACCGGGGCGCACGGCACCTCCCACTCTCGCAGGATGTCGACGGCCTCGTACTTCGTCTTGTCGGCGAGCCACTTCTCGATCTCGCCGAAGATTTCCATGATGTGCGGCTGACGCGCCCGGGCGGTGCTGTACTCCGGGTCCTCCTTCCACTCCGCGTGGCCGATGGCCTCGCAGGTACGAGCCCAGTTCTGCTCCTGGACCGTGAAGTAGATGTACGCGTTGGGGTCGGTCTCCCAGCCCTTGCACTTGAGGATCCAGCCGGGCTGGCCGCCGCCGCCCGCGTTGCCGCCGCGCGGCACGGCCTCACCGAACTCACTGTGCGGGTACTGCGGGTACTCCTCCAGGTAGCCGACCTTCTCCAGGCGCTGCTGGTCGCGGAGCTTGACGCGGGTGAGGTTGAGGACGGCGTCCTGCATGGAGACCGAGACCTTCTGGCCGAGCCCCGTCTGGTCGCGCTGGATGATCGCCGTGAGCAGGCCGATCATGAGGTGCATGCCGGAGTTGGAGTCACCCAGCGCGGAGCCGGAGATGGTGGGCGGGCCGTCCCAGAATCCGGTGGTCGAGGCGGCGCCGCCGGCGGCCTGGGCGACGTTCTCGTAGACCTTGAGGTCGTTCCACTTCGAGTCGTCGTTGAAGCCCTTGACCGAGCCGAGGATGAGGCGCGGGTTCAGCTCGTGGATGTAGTCCCAGCCGAGACCCATGCGGTCCATGGCGCCGGGCGCGAAGTTCTCGACGAGGATGTCCGACTCGCGGATCAGCTTCTCCATGACCTCCTTGCCCTCGGGCGTCTTGGTGTTGATCGCCAGGGAGCGCTTGTTGGAGTTGAGCATGGTGAAGTACAAGGCGTCGAGGTCCGGGATGTCCCTGAGCTGCTGGCGGGTCACGTCGCCGCCGTTGATGCGCTCGACCTTGATGACGTCGGCGCCGAACCAGGCGAGCATCTGCGTACAGGCGGGGCCGGCCTGGACCCCGGTGAAGTCGATCACCTTGAGGCCTGCGAGCGGCTGTTCACTCATGTCTGAGTCCTTCTCGTGATGGGTTGCGCGGCGAACGGCGGTTGTGCTTGCTGATGTTGAGAGGTCGCTTGCCAGGTGTGGTGGGCGGGTCACTTCTTCGAAGGCACGATGTTGCCGACGGTGATGCCCTTGGGGTTGAGGTGTGCGATGTGACCGCTCTCCGTGCCCGCGCCCGGGTCGATGGCGCAGTCGATGAGGGCGGGGCCGCCCGCGGCGAGCGACTCGGTGAGGGCCGCGGTGACCTCGGCGGGGGTGGTGGCGCGGTAGCCCTTGCCGCCGAACGCCTCGATCATGAGGTCGTGCCGGGCGGACAGCATCAGGGTGGTGGGCGACGGGGCGTCGTCGAGGGGGTTGACGTCGTTTCCGCGGTACACACCGCCGTTGTTCATAATCACGGTGGTGACGGGGAGCTGGTACCGGCAGATCGTCTCCAGCTCCATGCCGCTGAACCCGAAGGCGCTGTCGCCCTCGACGGCGATCACTGGCTGGCCGGTCTCCACAGCGGCGGCAATCGCGTAGCCCATGCCGATCCCCATCACACCCCAGGTGCCGACATCCAGGCGGTGGCGCGGGACGTGCATGTCGATGACGTTGCGCGCCATGTCGAGGGCGTTGGCACCCTCGTTGACGAGGTACGCGTGTCGGTTGTCGAGCAGCACGTCGCGCACGGCGCGCAGCGCGCCCATGAACTGCATCGGGTGCGGGTCGGCCGCCAGACGCCCGGCCATCTTCTCGACGTTCTGCGCGGAGCGCGCCGCGAGCTCCTCGCGCCAGGCGGTGGGCGCGGAGATCTGACCCGGCTTGGTGCGCTCGGCCAGCACCTCGAGCACGGATTCGACGTCGCCGACGAGCGGCGCCGCGATCGGCTGGTTACTGTCCAGCTCCCTGGGCTCGATGTCGACCTGGATGAACTTCGCGTCGGGGTTCCACTGCGGCGCCTCCCCGTGCCCCAGCAGCCAGTTGAGACGGGCTCCGACGAGCATCACGACGTCGGCCTTGCGCAGCGCGAGGGAGCGGGCGGTCGCCACCGACTGCGGGTGGTCGTCGGGCAGCAGGCCCTTGGCCATCGACATCGGTACGTACGGGATGCCGGTCGACTCGACGAACTCCCGGATCCTGTCGTCGGCCTGGGCGTAGGCGGCGCCCTTGCCGAGCACCACCAACGGCCGTTCGGCGCCGGCGAGGAGTTCGATGGCACGGTCCACCGCCTCGGGCGCGGGCAGCTGGCGCGGGGCCGGGTCGACCAGCCGGCTGAGGGTCTTGGCGCCCTCCGCCTTGTCCATGATGGAGCCGAGCACGGCGGCCGGGATGTCGAGGTAGACGCCCCCCGGCCGGCCGGAGACGGCGGTGCGCAGCGCACGGGCGATCCCCCTGCCGATGTCCTCGACCCGGCTGATGCGGTACGCGGCCTTGCAGAACGGCTGCGCGGCGGCGAGCTGGTCCATCTCCTCGTAGTCGCCCTGCTTGAGGTCGACGAGGTGGCGCTCGCTGGACCCCGAGATCTGCACCATCGGGAAGCAGTTGGTGGTGGCGTTGGCCAGGCCGACGAGGCCGTTGAGGAACCCCGGCGCGGACACCGTGAGAGCGATGCCAGGCTTCTTGGTGAGGTAGCCGGCCGCGGCCGCGGCGTGGGCCGCGTTGCTCTCGTGGCGGAAGCCGATGTAGCGGATGCCCTCGGCCTGGGCGAGCCGGGCCAGATCCGTGATCGGGATGCCGACCACGCCGTAGATGGTCTCGACGTCGTTCAGCTTCAGAGCGTCGACGACCAGGTGATACCCGTCGGTGAGCTCGGCCGGTGCGTCGGCGTTCGCCGCTGTCTCCTGTGGTGAGGGGGCGGTCATGGTCCGAGGTCCTCCTTGGGCAAGTGATGCTGTGCGGCTTGTGGGTCCACCTTCTGCACCGGACCCACGTCCCGTCCAAGACCTGACGACGACCAGCCGATAACCAGCGTTTATCAACGGCGGGAAACGACCCGGGCACCTGCGGTGATAGTCGGCCACTATCGGCCGTTCGCGGTTGTGCATTGGACGGTCACGGGCCGTGGCCCGCAGGCTCGCAGTCGACCGTTGCAGCTGTGTCGGCTGTTCGCCTCAACTGGCTCGAGGAGGTGGGGTGATGACCACAGTGGCCACAGCGTCCGTGCAGGAACCGGACCGGTACCGCCCGCCCGCGCTCACCGGTCTCGTCGATCTGCTGTCCCGGCCCGTGCGGGCGCGTCCGCACTCGCGGGCCCTCGTCGTCGGTGCGGAGCGCGTCGAGCTGTCGTACGCCGGCCTGGCCTCGCTCGCCGATGACTTGGCCCGCCGGCTTACGGCCGCCGGGGTGCGGCCCGGGGACCCGGTGGGACTGGTCGCCGCGAACACCGTCGAGTTCGTCGTGTCTCTATTGGGTGCGGCCCGGGCGGGCGCGGTAGTCGCCCCGTTGGATCCGGCCCTGCCTCCCGGTCAGCTGGGCGCGCGGCTGGGGGTGTTCGGGGCGCGGGTGGTGCTGTGCGGGCCCGAGGCACCCGCGGGCGTGCCGGCCGCCTGGCCCGTGCGGGTACGGGTCACGCCCGGCTCCCTCTGTGCGGTCACGCTCGACACGACGCGCGCGCCGCTCGGGCTGTACGGAACACGCACGCCGGGCCTCGCCGAGGACGACGCCCTGATCATGTCGACGGCGGGCACGATGGACCGGGCCCGCCTGGTGCCGCTGACCCACGGGAACGTGGCCGCGGCGGTACGTGTGGTGTGCGCGACGTACGAACTGGGGCCGCGGGACGCGACGGTGGCGGTCATGCCGCTCTTCCACACGCACGGGCTGGTCGCGGCGTTGCTCGCCACGCTCGCCGGCGGCGGCTGCGTGCTGCTCCCGGCCGGGGGGCGCTTCTCGGCCGATACGTTCTGGGACGACATGCGCGCGGTGGGTGCCACCTGGTTCACCGCGGTGCCCGCCGTCCACGAGATCCTCCTCGACCGTTCGGCCGGCGACCATCTCGTGCCGCTGGCACCGCCCCTGCGCTTCGCCCGCAGTTCCAGCGCTCCGCTCAACACCGCGACCCAGCGGGCCCTGGAGCGCACCCTCGGGGTGCCGCTGCTGTCGGCCTACGGCATGACGGAGGCCGCCCATCAGGCGAGCAGTGAATCCCTGCCGCCGCCCGGTACGTCCAAGCGCGGCTCGGTGGGCCGGCCGACCGGGACGCGGGTCCAGGTCGTCGACCCGTCGGGGCAGGCGTGCCCGCCCGGTGTGCAGGGCGAGGTTTGGGTGCGCGGCCCCAGCGTGGCCAGGGGCTATCTCGCCGATTCGGCTGCGACAGTGCAGGGTTTCGGCGGGGGCTGGCTGCGCACCGGGGACCTGGGGCATCTGGATGCCGACGGAGCCCTGTTCCTCACCGGCCGGATCAGGAACCTGATCATCCGGGCGGGCGACCAGGTCTCCCCCGAGTACGTCGAGGACGTGCTGTGCGGTTGTCCCGCCGTCGCCGAGGCAGCCGTGTTCGGGGTGCCGGACGAGCGGAACGGGTATCGGGTGGGCGCGGCGGTGGTGCTGCGCGAGGAGGAGGACGTGGAGCCCGCGGAGATCGTCAGGTACTGCCTGGGCCGGCTGGCCGCTTTCGAGGTGCCCGAGCGGATCCAGGTCGTCCCGGCGCTGCCGCGCACGGCCAAGGGAGCGCTGGACCGGCAGGCGGTCCAGCTGCGTTTCGCCCGGTGACGCTCCGGCCGGGCCGGCCCGCCGGAGCCGCCTCGGCTCAGCGGACCAGGGGTTCGGGCACAGGCAGCGGCCGGTCGAAGAACTCGTCCAGGCGCAGTGAGGCCGCCGCCGTGATGAACGCGCGGGCCGCGAGCGAGCCCGGCGTCGCGTCGTGGATCGCGACCGAGATGAGCGCCCGCGCGTCCGGCTCGACAAGCCGCAGCACGCGCATCCGGCCGGTGACCGGCAGGGCCCGCAGCCAGGTGTGCGGCACGATGCTGGTGCAGGCGCCCGCGCCCACGTTCGCGTACAGGGTGGCCACGGAGTCGGTCTCCACCTGCGGGATGACGGTGACTCCGCTGCGGGTGAACGCGGCGTCGATGACCTGCCGGATCCGCATGTCGGGGGTGAGCAGCGCGAGCGGCAGCTGGGACGCCTCGGCCCAGGTCAGAGTATCGGACTGGGGCAGCAGCTGATCGGCCGCGGCGAGCAGCATGTACCGCTCCTCGTAAAGCGGCGTCACCTGCAGTCCGTCGCGGTCCTCGGGGCCGAAGTGGGCGATGGCCGCGTCGAGTTCGAAGGCGCGGAGCTGCCGGATGAGTTCCGTCGTGGACAGGCGGGACCGCACCTGGACCTTGGCCAGCGGGTGCGCGGCGCAGAACGCCGTCACCGGCAGCGCGAGCGTCGTCGAGGCCGTGGGCTCCGCGCCCAGCCGCAGTGTCCCGGTGATGCCCGACTGGACCGCGGCCACCTCGGCCTTGAACGCCTCCTGCTCGGCGAGGATCCTCTTGGCCCAGACGACCAGACGCTCTCCTTCGGGCGTCAGTCCCTGATAATTGTGGCCGCGATTGATCAGTGTGACGTTGAGCTCGCGCTCCAGTTTGGCGATCGACACAGACAGCGCGGGCTGTGAGACGAAGCAGGCGTCCGCGGCCCGCGCGAAGTGCTTCTCGCGGGCCACCGCCACGAAGTACTCCAGCTGACGGAAGAGCATGCTCGCCTCCTGCTTCGTCCCGCGCACTCCATACGTCCCCGCCCCGACCAGGTCGAACACGCCTGCGGTGGCTGCGCTGCCCGAGCTTACCCGGCGACCGGGGCGGCGCCTCGCCCACACCGAAGGCCCGGCTCCCCGTCGTTGCGGGAGCCGGGCCGGCTCTCATCCCGTGCCGGTGCGGCGCGCCAGCAGGTCCGTGGCAGCGTGCACCGCTCGGAGCCTGGGTGCCTCGGCACCCGTGATGTCGGCCATCTCCACCACCGCGGTGACGATGGCGTCGAGTTCCAACTGCTTGCCCGCCTCCAGGTCCTGGAGCATCGACGTCTTGTGGTTGCCGACCCCCTCCGCGCCCCGCAGCCGCTTCTCGATGGAGATGTCCGGTGTGCTCCCGACCCGGGATGCGATGTCCAGCGTCTCCTCCATGAGCTGGGCCACCAGGCGTCGCGTAGGCGGATGTTGGCAGATCTCGACCATCGTGGCCCGGGTGAGCGCGCTGATCGGGTTGAACGCGACGTTGCCCATCAGTTTGATCCAGATGTCGTCCCGCAGGTTCGGCTCCACGGGGCACTTCAGTCCACCCGCGATCATCGCCTCGCTCAGCGCGGTGCACCGCGCCGAGATCCCTCCACCGGGTTCACCGATGGAGAAGCGGGTGCCTTCGATGTGGCGGATCACGCCAGGGGCCTCGATGACGGTGGCAGGGTAGACCACGCAGCCCACGGCCCGCTCCGGTGCGAGGACCTTGCTGGTCGCGCCGCCCGGGTCCACCGCCTCGATCCGACGGCCCTCGTAGGGGCCGGCGAGCCGGTGGAAGTACCACCACGGGATGCCGTTCTGCCCGGCGACGACGGCGGTGTGCGCGCCGAGGAGCGGTTCGATCAGCGGGCCGCTGGACGCATAGGAGTGTGCCTTCAGCCCGAGGAACACGAAGTCCACGGGTCCGATCTCGGTGGGGTTGTCGGTGGCGTGCGGGTGGGCGATGAAGTCCCCGCGCGGGCTGATGACGCTGACGCCGCGCTCGCGGATGGCCTGCAGGTGCGGACCGCGGGCGATCAGGTGGACATCGGCACCACCCCGGTGCAGGGCCGCTCCTACGAATGCTCCGATCGCGCCGGCTCCGAGGACAGCAATCTTCACGGCATCTCCTCTCGAGAGGAAGGGTGAGGGTGTGATTGAATACTGTATGCAATCCGTGGGTCCAGTGTATACCTGTCGAACCCGAACTGACACGGCCCAGATGCCCCCGACCACCCGCCCGGATTCACCCTGGCGTCGAGCGAACGGCGCACAATATGCTGCGCGCCTCCTGTCCGGTGCCCCGTTTCCTCCGCTCCTGACGCTCCCCCGTGCGCCGACGGACCCGCAAGGCCCCTGAGAAAAGGAGAGCAATGTCTGCGTCACCACCACAACGCATAGGCGTGGTCGCCGAGTCGACCTCCGGGGAGACCAGAGTGGCGGCCACCCCGGATACCGTCCGCCGCCTCATCGGACTCGGTTACGAGATCGTCGTCGAGACCGACGCCGGAGCCGCATCGGGCTTCTCCGACGCGTCGTACGTCGAGGCGGGCGCGCGCCTCGACGACGCCTGGCGCGCCGATGTCGTTCTCAAGGTCAACGCGCCGTCCCACGACGAGGTGCGACGACTGCGGGACGGGGCGACGATCGTCGGCCTGCTCGCCCCCGCGCAACACCCCGAACTCCTCACCCAGCTCGCGAGCAGGCGGCTGACCGCGTTGTCCATGGACGCCGTGCCCCGCATCTCGCGGGCCCAGTCCCTGGACGTGCTCAGTTCGATGGCCAACATCGCCGGCTACCGGGCGGTCATCGAGGCGGCCCACGCCTTCGGACGGTTCTTCACCGGACAGGTCACCGCGGCGGGCAAAGTGCCTCCCGCGAAGGTGCTGGTGGCCGGCGCCGGAGTGGCCGGCCTCGCGGCCATCGGAGCCGCGGGCAGCCTCGGCGCGGTGGTCCGGGCCACCGACCCGCGCGGCGAGGTCGCCGACCAAGTACGGTCACTCGGCGGCGAGTTCCTGCCCGTCGAGGTCGAACAGGAGTCGGCGGGCGACGGATACGCGCGAGCCACGTCCGAGGCGTACGACCTGCGCGCCGCCGAGATCTACTCCGAGCAGGCCAGGGATGTCGACATCATCATCACGACGGCCCTGATCCCGGGGCGCCCGGCGCCACGGCTGATCACGGCCGATCAAGTGGCCTCGATGAAACCGGGCAGCGTCATCGTCGACATGGCGGCGGCGCAGGGCGGGAATGTCGAAGGGACGGTGAGCGATCGGGCCATCGTCACCGAGAACGGCGTCACCATCATCGGCTACACCGACCTCGCGGGCCGCCTGCCCGCCCAGGCCTCACAGCTGTACGGCACGAACCTGGTGAACCTGCTGAAGCTGCTCACCCCGGGCCGGGACGGGCAGCTGACCCTCGACCTCGAGGACGTCGTACAGCGGACGGTGACCGTGGTGCGCGACGGCGAGACGCTGTGGCCGCCGCCCCCCGTCGCGGTCTCGGTAGCGCCCGCGAAGGCCCCGGCCTCGCCGGCGTCACCGGTCGATCCGGCGCCGCCGCGGCGCCTGTCACCGGTCGGCCGCTACGGACTGATCGGGCTCGGGATGCTCGCCCTGTTCGCGCTCATCGCCGTCTCGCCCGCCCAACTCGCCGCCAACTTCACGGTGTTCGCGCTTGCTGTGGTCATCGGCTACTACGTGATCGGCAAGGTCCACCACGCGCTGCACACCCCGCTGATGTCGGTGACCAATGCGATCTCAGGGATCGTGGTGGTCGGGGCACTGCTCCAGATCGGCCACCCGCCCCTGGCCATCAGTGTGTTGGCTTTCCTGGCCATCTTGCTCACCACCGTGAACATCTTCGGTGGGTTCGCCGTCACCCGTCGCATGCTCAGCATGTTCTCGAAAGGCTGAAATTCGATGAACGCATCCACGGCGGCCCAGGCCGCCGACATCGTCGCCGCGCTGCTCTTCGTCTTCAGCCTCGCGGGGCTCTCCCGGCACCACACCGCCCGGGCGGGGGTGGCCTACGGCGTCGCGGGAATGGCGCTTGCGCTCGTCGCCACCGTCGTCGTCGCCGGGCGTTCCGTCTCCGGCGAGTCGATCGCGCTGATCGCCGTCGCGGGCACGATCGGTGGCGCGATCGGCCTGTGGCAGGCCCGCCGGGTCGAGATGACCCAGATGCCCGAGCTGATCGCCGTGCTCCACAGCCTCGTCGGGCTCGCCGCCGTACTGATCGGCTGGAACAGCTACTTGGAGGTCGAGGCGCAGCACCCGGGCTCCACCGAGCTGGCCGGGTCGCTGCTGCGGATCCATCACGCCGAGGTGTTCATCGGCATCTTCATCGGCGCGGTCACCTTCACAGGCTCCGTGATCGCGTTCCTGAAACTGTCGGCGCGCATCAAGTCCCAGCCGCTGACCCTG
The DNA here is from genome assembly GCF_042802415.1 of Streptomyces sp. NPDC057486. Taxonomy (NCBI): domain Bacteria; kingdom Bacillati; phylum Actinomycetota; class Actinomycetes; order Kitasatosporales; family Streptomycetaceae; genus Streptomyces; species Streptomyces sp. NPDC057486. Next base: position 9,810 of record NZ_JBHVEE010000160.1, read on the forward strand.
CCCGGGAAGAACCTGCTCAACGTCGGCGCCCTGTTCGCGTTCGTGACCCTGACCGTCTGGTTCACCGTCAGCCCGAACCTCGCTCTGATGATCGCCGTCACCGTGCTCGCGCTCGTCCTGGGCTGGCATCTGGTCGCTTCCATCGGCGGCGGCGACATGCCCGTCGTGGTCTCCATGCTCAACAGCTACTCGGGCTGGGCCGCCGCCGCGGCCGGCTTCCTGCTGGACAACAACCTGCTCATCGTGACCGGGGCGCTGGTCGGCTCCTCCGGCGCCTACCTGTCGTACATCATGTGCCGGGCGATGAACCGGTCCTTCCTCTCCGTCATCGCAGGTGGCTTCGGCGTCGAGGCCGCACCCAGCGGCGAGCAGGAGCAGGGCGAGCACCAGGAGATCAGCGCCGAGGACACCGCAAGCGCGCTGGCGGGCGCCACTCAGGTGATCATCACGCCGGGGTACGGCATGGCGGTCGCCCAGGCTCAGCACCCGGTGGCGGAGTTGACGCGCCGCCTGCGGGAGCGCGGCGTGACCGTGCGCTTCGGCGTGCATCCCGTGGCGGGGCGGCTGCCGGGGCACATGAACGTGCTCCTTGCCGAGGCCCGCGTACCGTACGACGTCGTCCTGGAGATGGACGAGATCAACGACGACTTCGCCGACACCTCGGTGGTCCTGGTCATCGGCGCCAACGACACCGTCAACCCGGCGGCGATGGACGATCCGGCCAGCCCCATCGCGGGGATGCCGGTGCTGCGGGTGTGGGAGGCGGAGCAAGTCGTCGTGTTCAAGCGGTCCATGGCCTCCGGGTACGCAGGTGTGCAGAACCCGCTGTTCTTCCGGGAGAACAGCAGCATGCTCTTCGGTGACGCCAAGCAGAGCGTGGAAGCGATCCTGCGCGAACTGGCGGCGAGTGACCCGAGCCCGGAAGCGGGACGCCGGACGGCGGAACAGCCCGCACCTGCCTGACATACACAGATTGCATACAGAAGCCTATATGCTGTACGTGATTCCTCTCGCTCCATCGCCGGCACCTCCCCGCCGCCCACCACCAGGGAACCCATGCGCGAGCCACACACTTCCCCAGCCACCGTGACGACACCCGTCAACAGGCCCGTGCCCCTGCGCCAGGCCGTCTACGACGTCCTGATCGAGCTGATCGTGGGGGGCGTACTCCAGCCGGGCCAGCATCTGATCGAGGCCGAACTGGCCGAGGAACTCGGCGTGAGCCGCCAACCGGTGCGCGAGGCGCTCCTGCGCCTCCAGGCCGACGGATGGGTGGACCTGCGCCCCGCGCAGGGCGCATTCGTGCACAGCCCGACCGTCGAGGAGGCCACCCAGCTCCTCAGCGTCCGCGCCGTCCTGGAGACCCACTCGGCGCGCGGCGCCGCACAGTACGCGACCGGCCCGGACATCACGCGCCTGTGGGAACTGCAGGCCGCCGGAACAGCAGCACTCTCCGCGGACGACGCCCGCGGCATCGTCGAGGCGAACGCTGCGCTGCACGGCTTCATCACCGAGCTCGCGCGCAACCCCATCCTCGCCGAACTGATCCGGCAGGTCGACCGCCGGGTGCGCTGGTACTACATGCCCATCGCCCGGCCACGCGGCAAGGACGCGTGGAACGAGCACGCCGACATCATCGACCGCATCGCGGCCGGTGACGCCGATCGGGCGGAAGAACTGATGCACCATCACACCAGGACGACCACCGACTTCTACTGCCGGCAGCTGACCGCGGCACCCCCGGCCGGGGTGTGACCGCGGCGACTTCAACCGACCACACCACACATGAGGGACCTGACGCGGAAATGGGCCGGGGCCGGACGGAGCAGGGAGCGCACCCCACCGTCCGGCCCGACCCGTGCCACGGCCGCCGCGCCGGACGACTGCCGCCGCCGCCCAACGCTGTGTCGGCACCCGCGCACGGTCCGCGGGCCCGGGCGCGAAGTCGCGCCCGGGCCTTCACTCAGTTCGCCGCGCCCGTCAGCCCAATGCTGTCGGCGACGGCCGGCGCGGCGGGCCGCTCCTGGTCCGCGGGCCGGCCGGGCTGGCGCAGCAGCAAGGTGATCAGAGCCGACAAAAAGGCGATGCCGCCTGCCAGGTAGTAGCCGCCCGCGTAACCCCAGGCGCTGATCACCGAAGCGGCCACGCCACCGCCGCCGACACCGCCGACCAGCTTGGCGCTGTAGACGAGGCCGTAGTTGGTGGCATTGTTGTTCTCCCCGAAGTAGTCCGGGACCAGTGCCGCGAACAGAGGGTAGAAGGCGCCGCCGCCGAAGCCGTTGACGAACGCGAAAATAAGGAACAGCGGCTCGTTGTGGGCCTGCCCCGACCACAGCACGCCGAACTGCGCGACGCCCGCGATCACGAGCACCAGCGTCAGGGTCTGGCGGCGGCCCAGGGTGTCCGACAACCACCCCACGGCGGCCCGGCCCACCCCGTTGACCACGGCGAGCACACCCGCCGACGAGGCGGCGATCAGCGGCCCGAACCCGAGGCTCTTGGCGAAGGGGACCTGGAAGTTGATGCCGAAGAGCGAGACGCCGCCGATGCAGACCAGGGCGAACCACATCAGCGGCAGCTGGCCGGTCCTGATCGCCTGCATGGGAGTGAACTGCCCCTTGGCCGGCGGGTTCTTGCGCAGCCTGCGCGCCACACGCTCGGCGTCCTCGCCACCGCCGCGGTTGAGCGGGTCCACGTCGTGCGGCCACCAGCTCTTGGGCGGGTCGCGGAAGAAGAAGCCGCAGGCGCCGACGAGGAGGACCATGCCCAGGGCGATGAGGTCGAGGACCAACCGGTAGTTGTCGGCGTGGAACCAGTAGCTGAACACGAAGATCAACGGCAGTGTGCCGTAGGCGAATCCGCCGTTGACGAAGCCGGTCCGCGCGCCCTTGTTGTCCGGATACCACTTGCCGACCATGTTGATACAGGTTGCGTAGACGAGTCCGGAGCCGGCGCCGCCGAGCACCGAGTAGCCGAGTATCACCACGATCGGGTTCGAGACGTGGGAGATGGAGAGGAAGCCGAGCCCGGACAGTACCGCTCCGAGGAGCATTCCCGTCTTGGCGGACAGCTTTCCGGTCTCCCGGAGCCTGCCCGCGGGAAAGGCGACGCCCGCCTGGAAAACTGCCCAGATACTGGCGATCCAGAAGGCCTCGGTGAGGGTCCAGCCATGGGCGTGCTCGAGGGTCGCCTCGGCCGAGCTGTAACCGTATTCGTAGACGCTGACGCCCATCATCGCGATCCACGGGAGCCAGACCATCCACGCCCGAGGCCTGCCCAGGATCGAGCGGTCGCTCTCCCCGATCCGGTAGATGCGTCCGTTGGCATCGGCGACCTCGCGGTACGAGGAGGAAGTCGCCTGCGGTGTTTCTGACATGTGTGCCTTCCCTTGCCTGAAAGAGAGCTTGGCGTGCGCCCCCTGGTGCCTTGCTCTTCATGCGGTGGGTGAAAGCGACTCCCCTCCACGGTGCGCGCCCGGGCTCTCGCCGGGCGCGGGTAGGGGGTACGCCGTCGGCGCGTCACGGGTTCGGGGCGGCATACCGGAGTCCGCCGGCGTGCAGGCGGTGACCTGGTGGTTCGGCCTCGGCGCGGCGGGTTCGGGACCGCGGCGAGGTATGGCAGACAACTGACCTGCCGGTCGCGGCGCAGGGAGCCCGACCGGTGATTGCATACGGTATGGAGAATAGAAATCGTGTGTCCAGTGGGGCAGCATGAAGCTTGACCAGTGCATTACCCAACTACCCTTTGGGGCAGTGCAGTTATGGACCACAGTCGAGCGGGACGACCGGTTCCGGGCATGCCGAAGGGCCCCGCGGGGCTCCCCGCGGGGCTGCACGAGACAGGACCCGCTGCGTCACACCGCAGCGGGCCGCGCTCTCAACTCCTCCGTCAGCGCAGCAACTTCACCGCCTCTACGACCAGCGGGAGCACGCCCGGCGCGTCGGATTCCACCAGCGCGCGCAACCTGGTGCGCATCCGCGGGTCCCAGAACCTGTCGATGTGTCCGGCCAGTTCGGTGGCCGCCTGCCCGCTGGGCAGATGGGCGAGGTTCAGGGCGATGTCATTGGCCATGCGGCACTCGGACGGCTCAGTGGCGGACATGTTTGTCATTCCCCCGCCGTCAGGGCGCCCACGGGGGCCTCGGAGGCCGGCGTGGCCCCTTCGTGCCCCGGCGGCGCCAGGGCGACCTGGACGGCCGTCACCTTGTACTCCGGGCAGTTGGTCGCCCAGTCGGAGTTCTCCGTGGTCACCACGTTGGCGCCGGTGACCGGGTGGTGGAAGGTCGTGTAGACGACGCCGGTCGGCATCCGGTCGGAGACCAGGGCCCTCAGCGTGGTGCGGCCGACGCGGCTGGCCAGGGTGACCGGGTCACCGTCGGTGATCCCGCGGTCCTCCGCGTCGTGGGGGTGCAGTTCCAGTACGTCCTCGGGGTGCCAGGCGACGTTGCCTGTACGGCGTGTCTGCGCCCCGACGTTGTACTGGCTGAGGATGCGCCCGGTGGTGAGCACCAGTGGGAAGCGGCGGGTGGAGCGCTCATTGGTCGGTACGTACGAGGTGACGACAAACTTGCCCTTGCCGCGGACGAATTCGTCGGTGTGCATGATGGGCGTGCCCTCGGGCGCGTCGGCGTTGCACGGCCACTGGACGCTGCCCAGCTTGTCGAGCAGCGTGAAGGAGACGCCCTCGAAGGTCGGGGTGACCGTGGCGATCTCGTCCATGATCTGGCTCGGGTGGTCGTACGCCATCGGATACCCCATGGCGGTGGCGATCTCGGTGACGATCTGCCACTCGTGCTTGCCCGCCTTCGGTGCCATCACCGCGCGCACCCGGTTGATACGGCGCTCCGCGTTGGTGAAGGTGCCGTCCTTCTCCAGGAACGACGCCCCGGGCAGGAACACGTGCGCGAACTTGGCGGTCTCGTTGAGGAACAGGTCCTGGACGACGACGAGTTCCATCGCCTCGAGGGCCGCGGTGACGTGCTTCAGGTTCGGGTCGGACTGCGCGATGTCCTCGCCGTGCACGAACAGGCCGCGGAAGGAGCCGTCGATGGCCGCGTCGAACATGTTGGGGATGCGAAGCCCCGGCTCGGACAGCAGGGCGGTGCCCCACAGGTCTTCGAACACGGTGCGTACCGCGTCGTCGGAGACGTGCCGGTAGCCGGGCAGTTCGTGCGGGAAGGAGCCCATGTCGCAGGAGCCCTGGACGTTGTTCTGGCCGCGCAGCGGATTGACGCCCACGCCGTCGCGGCCGATGTTCCCGCACGCCATCGCAAGGTTGGCCATTCCCATGACCATGGTCGAGCCCTGGCTGTGCTCGGTGACGCCCAGACCGTAGTAGATCGCCCCGTTGGGTGCGCCCGCGTACAGCCGGGCGGCCGCGCGCAGTTCGTCGGCCGGGACCCCGGTGACCGGCTCGACGGCCTCGGGGCTGTTCTCGGGGCGGGCCACGAACGCAGCCCACTCCTCGTAGCCCTCGCACCGCTCGGCCACGAAGCTCTGGTCGACGAGCGCCTCGGTGACCACCACGTGCGCCATGGCGTTGACCACGGCCACGTTGGTACTCGGTCGCAGTTGCAGATGGTGGTCGGCCTCGATGTGCGGCGAGCGCACGAGGTCGATGCGGCGCGGGTCGATCACGATGAGGCGGGCGCCCTCGCGCAGCCGGCGCTTCATCCGGGAGGCGAACACCGGGTGTCCGTCAGTGGGGTTGGCGCCGATCACCATGATGACGTCGGCCTCGGCGACCGAGCGGAAGTCCTGGGTGCCCGCGGATTCACCGAAGGTCTGCTTGAGCCCGTATCCGGTGGGCGAGTGGCAGACGCGCGCACAGGTGTCGACGTTGTTGTTGCCGAACGCGGCGCGGACCATCTTCTGGACGACGTACACCTCCTCGTTCGTGCACCGCGAGGAGGTGATCGCGCCGACCGCGCCCGTCCCGTACGTGTCCTGCAGAGCCCGCATCCGGCGCGCTACGGTGGCGATGGCCTCGTCCCACTCGACCTCACGCCACGAGTCCGTGATCTTCTCGCGCACCATGGGCTTGAGGACGCGGTCGGGGTGCGTGGCGTAGCCGAAGGCGAAGCGGCCCTTGACGCACGCATGGCCCTCGTTGGCGCCGCCGTCCTTGTACGGCACCATGCGGACGAGTTCGTTGCCGCGCAGTTCGGCCTTGAAGGAGCAGCCGACGCCGCAGTACGCACAGGTGGTGAGGACCGAGCGGGTGGGCATGCCGAGGTCGACGACCGACTTCTCCTGGAGCGTGGACGTCGGGCACGCCTGCACGCAGGCTCCGCAGGAGACGCACTCGGAGTCCATGAAGGACTCCCCCGCGCCCGCCGCCACCTTGGAGTCGAAGCCACGCCCCTCGATGGTCAGGGCGAATGTGCCCTGGACCTCGCCGCAGGCGCGGACGCAGCGGGAACAGGCGATGCACTTGGACGCGTCGAAGTCGAAGTAGGGGTTGCTGGTGTCCTTCTCGGCATCGAGGTGATTCTCCCCCTCGTAGCCGTAACGCACCTGGCGCAGTCCGACGACGCCCGCCATGTCCTGCAACTCGCAGTCGCCGTTGGCGGGGCAGGTCAGACAGTCCAGCGGGTGGTCGGAGATGTAGAGCTCCATGACGCCCTGGCGCAGCTTCTCCACCTTGGGTGTCTGGGTGCGCACCTTCATACCGTCGGCGCACGGGGTGGTGCAGGAGGCGGGCGTGCCGCGCCGGCCGTCGATCTCGACCACGCACAGCCGGCAGGAGCCGAAGGCCTCCAGGGAGTCGGTGGCACACAGTTTGGGGATGTCGACGCCGGCCAGCGAGGCGGCACGCATCACCGAGGTGCCCTCCGGCACGCTCACCGGCATGCCGTCCACCTCGAGCGCCACCGTGGCCTCCCCCGGTCGCTCCGGGGTGCCGTGATCGGGTTCCTTGAGCAGGGTCATACCGTGCCCTCCGTCCTCGTGTCGGCGGAGACTTCGCCGAGGAAGTCGTCCGCGAAGTGAGCAAGGGCGCTGCGCACGGGCAGCGGGGTCAGTCCGCCCATCGCGCACAGCGAGCCCTCGGTCATCAGCTCGCACAGGTCGTCGAGGAGTGCCAGGTTCTCGTCCCTCTGCTCCCCCGCCACGATCTTGTCGATCACCTCGACGCCGCGCACCGAACCGACCCGGCACGGGGTGCACTTGCCGCAGGACTCGGCCGCGCAGAACTCCATGGCGAAGCGTGCCTGGGCGGCCATGTCGACGGTGTCGTCGAAGACCACGATGCCGCCGTGTCCGACCATCGCCCCGGCCGCGGCGAACGCCTCGTAGTCCATCGGCAGGTCGAACGAGGAGGGCGGAAGGTAGGCGCCGAGCGGCCCGCCGACCTGCGCGGTGCGCACCGGCCGGCCCGATCGCGTACCACCGCCGTACTCCTCGATGAGTTCGCGCAGCGTGATACCGAAGGCGGTCTCGACGATGCCGCCGTGGGCGATGTTTCCTCCGAGTTGGAACACCTGGGTGCCACGGGAGCGCTCCACTCCCAGCTCCTGGTACGCCTTGGCGCCCTGGGCGAGGACGACGGGGACGGTAGCAAGCGTCAGGACGTTGTTGACGACGGTCGGCTTGCCGAACAGGCCCTCGATCGCGGGGATCGGCGGCTTCGCGCGGACCATGCCGCGCTTGCCCTCCAGACTCTCCAGCATGGAGGTCTCCTCACCGCAGATGTACGCGCCCGCTCCGACCCGCACATGCAGATCGAAGTCGAGCGCCGTGCCGAGGACCGAGGTGCCGAGCCAGCCGCGCTCGCGGGCGATGTCGATGGCGGCGCGCATCGTGGCGACCGCGTCCGGGTACTCGGAGCGGATGTAGAAGTAGCCCTCTCGGGCGCCGACGGCGTGCGCGGCGATCGTCATGCCCTCGATGAGCAGGAACGGGTCACCCTCCATGAGCATGCGGTCGGCGAAGGTCCCGCTGTCGCCCTCGTCGGCGTTGCAGCAGATGAACTTCAGCTCGCCCGGGCAGTCAAGGACGGTCTTCCATTTGATGCCTGCGGGGAAGCCCGCCCCGCCACGCCCACGCAGGCCCGAGTCGGTCACCTCGGCGACCACGTCGGCCGGCGCGAGCTTCAGCGCGGTGCGCAGCCCGGTGAGGCCGCCGTGGCGCAGATAGTCGTCGGCATCGAGCGGATCGATGACGCCGACGCGCGCGAAAGTGACCCGGTTCTGCCGGGCCAGCCAGGGCAGTTCGTCCACCGGGCCGAGGCGCAGGGGGTGCTCGTCGCCGTCGGACAGCCCGGCGGCGAGCAGTGCGGGAACGTCGTCGGGGGTCACCGGACCGTAGCCGATACGCCCGCGCTCGGTGGCGACCTCGACCAGTGGTTCGAGCCAGAGCATGCCGCGCGATCCGGTGCGTACGAGATCGACGGCCAGGTCAGCGCTGTCGGCGGCCTGTTTGATTGCAGCGGCCACCTCGTCGGCGCCCACGGACCGGGCGGCCGAGTCGCGGGGGACGTAGATCCGCACATGGGGCTGTGCGGGATGCTGGGTCATGACCGGGGTGCCTCACTTCCGTCGGATGTCGCGCCGACGCCGTCGCGCCGCGTCTGGTCGGTTCCGTGCAGCAGCGCGCCTAGCCGCTCCGTGTCCACCCGGCCGTACAGGCGTCCGTCGACCTCGACGGCGGGGCCGAGGGCGCAGTTGCCGAGGCAGAAGACCTGCTCGACGGTGACCGAACCGTCCTCGGCGGTCCGGCCCAGAGTGAGCCCCATCTGCCGTACGTACTCCACGAGATGCCCCGCGCCCTGGGCCTGGCAGGCCTCGGCGCGGCAGACGCGGACGGTACGGTGACCCGCGGGCTCGGCGCGGAAGTCGTGGTAGAAGCTCACCACTCCGTGCACGTCGGCCCGCGAGAGGTTGAGCTCGTCGGCGAGCACCGGTACGGCCTCCTTGGGCACATGCCCCAGTTCGGCCTGCACGGCGTGGAGGATCGGCAACAGAGCTCCACGCTGCTCGCGATGGGCGGCGGCGATCTTCCTCACCACCTGCTCCACCGTCGGATCACTGGTCCGGATCTTCATGGTCGTGCGGCCTTTCGTCAGGGCCGTGGAAGGGGTACGGGCACGGGCACCTGGGGGTCCGGTCCGAGCACCACGGTTCGCGTTCACAGGGGCACCTCGACCTCCCCTCGCACGCTCGGCGCAAGGGGCGAAACAGTCCTAGCGAAGCACGCAACCCTGATGCATACAAGCTTTTTGCATACAGAATCCCGCATGGAGTCGTCTGCCGATCCGCCCCGACGGCCGGTCAACTCAGCTTTTGACACGCCGCGTTGATCAGGTCCGCGACCGACATCCGCCCCGGTGGGACATCACGCAAGGTCGTCACGGGACATCACACTGCATACGAAAACCTGTATCCTGAACGGACCGCCGCGCGGTCCGCCCGGGGGTAACGGCCGGCACAGCCACCGACTCGGTGAGCTCGGAGGCGGAACAGGAGAACCATGCGCCGAGGCCTGACTGCTGGCTCCGCCCGACGGGTCGCCCGCCCGACGCCGCTGCGCCAGGCGGTGTCCGATGCCCTGGCAGAGCTGATCATCAACGGCACCCTGAAATCGGGCCAGCATCTGGTCGAATCAGATCTCGCCGAGCAACTGGGGGTCAGCAGGCAGCCCGTGCGCGAGGCGCTGCAGCGCCTGCACACGGACGGCTGGGTCGACCTCAGGCCCGCCCAGGGGGCGTTCGTGCACACCCCCACGCAGGAGGAGGCGACCCAACTCCTCGACGTCCGTACGGTATTGGAGACCTACTCCGCACAACTGGCGGCGCAGCACGCAAAGCCCGAGCACATCGAGCGCCTGTGGCAGCTCCAGCAGGAGGGCTTGGACGCACTGGCGGAGAGTACGACCGACCGCCTGGTCGCCTCGAACACGGCCCTGCACACCTACATCACATCCGTGGGCGGCAACGACGTGCTCGCCGAGCTGATCGCACAGGTGGGGCGCAAGGTCCGCTGGTACTACACCCCGATCGCCAACTCCCGCTCCAAGGGCTCCTGGAACGAGCACGCCCGCCTCATCGAGGCCATCGCGAAGGGCGACCCGGAGCGGGCCGGCGAGATCATGCGGAAGCACACCGAGCGCACCCGCACCTACCGCAAAGCCATCGTGGCGGAGGCCGCGAACGCCTGACCGTCGCCGGTGCGCGCGGCCCCGGAAGCGGATCGCGCCAGCGCGCCGAGGGAGGGGTGCACCGCGTCGGACCCGACGACGTCGCACAGCTCGAGCAGCCACGGCAGCACGGCGCCCAGCAGAATCTTGAAACCCTCGCCGTCCGTGCCCAGCATCGCCTCGGCCGGGACGCGCACCGGGTCGGCGACCACCGTGGACGTGGCGCTGGCAAACGGCGCCCCGGTGGGGCGCGCCGGAACGAACAGACCGGGAGCGTGGGCCGGCACGCCCCAGAGCGTCAGGCCACCGTCCGAGCCGACAGATGGCGACGACCAGACATAACTGTCCGCCTCACCTGCGGCGACCACATCACGCTTGCGTGCCCGCAGCGCCACCACGCCTCCAGTACGCCGCGCGGTCGAGCGCACCGCTCCCCCGGCGCCGTCCTCCACCACCGCGAGGGTGCACAGGTGGCGGCCGGCCGCCACCTCACCCCGCAGCCACCGGCCGCCGTACGCCTCGACCACCGCGGCCGCCGCATAGTGGGACTGGAGCACCGCGGCCGTAGCCGGACACACGGGCATGACCCGGGCGACCACCTCGGCGGCTCGCGCCAAGTCGGTTCCGCCACCGGCTGGTTCTGCCGAGCAGGTCAGCCCGAGGAGCCCGGCCCGGCCGAGGGCCATGACCGCTGTGCGCGGGAACTTCCCTTCCTGGCACGCCAGTTCGCCGGCCGGAGCGATGATGTGGTCCAGGACGTCATGCAATGCGCTGGGATACGACACGGGGCGCCCCCTCAGGTGCGATGTCCGATCCGCCCCGGGCGGGCGGTCCCGATGGCCTCGGTCGGCCGCGGCTCGCGGATCGGCGAGACACTGCCTGCATTGCATACAGTATGCCATTGATGCCCGCAGTGCTATGTGTCGGACGGCCTCGGCCACCCAACTCCCCTTCGAGAGGCGCAAGATCGCGAGGATGCAGGGACGCTCAGTCGGGGTCTGAGATCTCCCTCAGCAGCCCCGACGCCACGTCGAAGACAAAGCCCCTCACGTCGTCGGTGTGCGGTAGGAATGGCGACGTATGCACCCGCCGCATCGACTGCCGTACGTCCTGGTCGACGTCCCGGAACGACTCCACCGCCCAGGCCGGCCTCTGCCCGACCTCCCGCTCCAGCTCGTACCGGAACTCCTCGGTCAGCGTCTGCAGGCCGCACCCCGTGTGGTGGATGAGGACGACGCTTCGGGTGTTCAGGGCACGCTGGCTGATGGCGAGGGAGCGGATGGTGTCGTCGGTGACCACTCCACCGGCATTGCGGATGGTGTGGCAGTCCCCCAGCTCGAGGCCGAGCGCGGCGTGCAGGTCGATTCGGGCGTCCATGCAGGCCACAACCGCCACGCCGAGGACGGGACGGGCATCCATACCGGGGTTGCGAAACGCGTCAGCGTAGGCGCGGTTGGCCCGCACCAGGGAGTCGGTGACCGATTCCTGGCCAGGGGAACCGGTGGACGGGCGTGCACCGGAAGGTGTCGATGTCGACATGCTCGGTCGCCTCTCAGGGTCGATGCCCGTGCAGAACGGAGCCGGGCAGAACGTTGTCGCCCCGGCGAACCGGGGCGACAGAGGGGAAATCAGAAGTGGTCGTCAGGAGTGTGGGCGGCTCAGTGCGGAGGCCCCGCGCGGGGACACCCCGGCTCCGCCCCGCGCACGGCGGGGCCAAACCTCACCTCCTGCTCAGAGCGCCTCCCTCGCGACCGCGCCTGTGGCCGTGTGGACGCCCTCCTGCTTCGGCCGGCCCGGCGCCCGCAGGAACACCGCCAGTACCGCGGAGGCGAGCCCGATGCTGCCTGCCAGGGCGAAGGCGCCGCCGTAGCCCCAGGCGCCGACCACGAGGGCGCCGACACCGGAGCCGACCAGGCCGGAGATCAGCTTCGAGCTGTAGACCATTCCGTAGTTCGAGGCGTTGTTGTTCTCACCGAAGTAGTCCGCGGTCATCGCCGCGAACAGCGGGAAGATGGCGCCGCCACCGAAGCCGGAGACCATCGAGCAGAACAGGAAGAACGGCATCGAGCCGATGTCCCCGGAGAAGAACACCCCGAACTGTGCGGATCCCAGGACCAGACAGACGATGATCAGCGTGTTGCGGCGTCCGTACCGGTCGGAGATCCAACCGATGACTCCCCGGCCGGTCCCGTTCACGATCGCCTTGAGCGACATGGCCGTGGCCACGATGCCGCCGGCGAACCCCATCTCCTTGCCGAACGGCACCTGCATGGCGATACCGAAAATGTTGATCCCCGCCGTGCAGAGCAGGCAGAACCACATCATCCACAGCACCGGAGTACG
>NZ_JBHVEE010000161.1:0-22046 GCF_042802415.1 Streptomyces sp. NPDC057486
CTACCCGACGTTACCCGGAGTTCGCCGAAGGGGCCGGAGCGGGATGCTCCGGCCCCTCGGGCAGGCGGCTTACGCGTCCTCGTCGTTGACCCAGCTCATGAGCTTGCGCAGCTCACGGCCAGTGGTCTCCAGCAGGTGGTCGCTGTCGGCCTTCTTGTACTCGTTGTACTTGGGCAGACCGTTGTGGTACTCGGCCATCCAGTTCTTGGCGAAGGTGCCGTCCTGGATCTCGCCGAGGACCTTCTTCATCTCGGCCTTGGTGGCGTCCGTGATGATCCGCGGGCCGGTGACGTAGTCGCCCCACTCGGCGGTCTCCGAGATGGACCAGCGCATCTTCTCCAGGCCGCCCTCGTACATGAGGTCGACGATGAGCTTCAGCTCGTGGAGGCACTCGAAGTACGCGATCTCCGGCTGGTAGCCGGCCTCGGTCAGGGTCTCGAAACCGGCCTTGACCAGAGCGGCGGTACCACCGCAGAGAACGGCCTGCTCACCGAACAGGTCGGTCTCGGTCTCCTCGGTGAAGGTCGTCTTGATGACGCCGGCGCGGGTACCGCCGATGCCCTTCGCGTACGAGAGGGCGAGCGCCAGGCCGTTGCCCGAGGCGTCCTGCTCGACGGCCACGATGCAGGGAACGCCGCGGCCCTCCTCGTACTGACGGCGGACCAGGTGGCCCGGGCCCTTCGGGGCGACCATGCAGACGTCGACGTTGGCCGGAGGCTTGATGAAGTCGAACCGGATGTTCAGACCGTGGCCGAAGAACAGCGCGTCGCCGTCCTTGAGGTGGTCCTTGATGGACTCCTCGTAGACCTGGGCCTGGATCGGGTCCGGGACGAGGATCATGATGACGTCGGCCTCGGCGGCGGCCTCCGACGGGGTCACCACGCGCAGACCCTGCTCCTCGGCCTTGGCCTTGGACTTGGAGCCCTCGTGCAGACCCACACGGACGTCGACACCCGAGTCACGCAGCGACAGCGCGTGGGCGTGGCCCTGGCTGCCGTAGCCGATGACCGCGACCTTGCGGCCCTGGATGATGGACAGGTCGGCATCGTCGTCGTAGAACAGCTCGGCCACTGGGTCTTCTCCTTGGTGTGCAGGTGTTGCGTCCCACCGTACGGCGGGGTGCGTCAGAAACGTTTTCGGGTCTCGCCATACGAGCGGCGAGGGGGTGTCGGCTAGGCCGTACGGTCGAGTGCGCGCAGGGAACGATCGGTGATCGAGCGCGCGCCGCGCCCTATGGCGATGGTGCCGGACTGGACGAGCTCCTTGATGCCGTACTGCTCCAGCATCTTGAGCATCGCCTCCAGCTTGTCGGCTCCGCCGGTCGCCTCGATCGTGACGGCCTCCGGAGAGACGTCCACGGTCTTGGCGCGGAACAGCTGAACGATCTCGACGATCTGGGAGCGGGTCTCGTTGTCGGCGCGGACCTTCACCAGGACGAGCTCACGCTGGATCGCAGCGGAGGGCTCGAGTTCGACGATCTTCAGTACGTTGACCAGCTTGTTGAGCTGCTTGGTCACCTGCTCGAGCGGCAGGTCCTCGACATTCACGACGATGGTGATGCGGGAGATGTCGGGATGCTCGGTGGTACCGACCGCGAGTGAGTCGATATTGAAGCCGCGGCGGGAGAACAGGGCCGTGATCCGGGCGAGGACACCGGGCTTGTTCTCGACCAGGACGGAGAGCGTGTGCTTGCTGGACATGGAGTCGGTCTCTCTCTGTCTCTCAGTCGTCTTCGTTGTCGCCGAAGTCGGGGCGGACACCGCGGGCGGCCATGACCTCGTCGTTGGAGGTGCCGGCGGCGACCATCGGCCAGACCATGGCGTCCTCGTGGACGATGAAGTCGATCACGACGGGGCGGTCGTTGATGGAGTTGGCCTCGGCGATGACCTTGTCCAGGTCGGCCGGGTCCTCGCAACGGATCGCGTAGCAGCCCATGGCCTCGGACAGCTTGACGAAGTCCGGAACCCGGGTGCCCTTCGCCGGGGTGCCCTCGGTGTCGGCGCCGGAGTGCAGCACGGTGTTGGAGTACCGCTGGTTGTAGAACAGGGTCTGCCACTGGCGGACCATCCCGAGCGCACCGTTGTTGATGATCGCGACCTTGATCGGGATGTTGTTGAGCGCGCAGGTGGTCAGTTCCTGATTGGTCATCTGGAAGCAGCCGTCGCCGTCGATCGCCCAGACCGTACGGTCCGGCATGCCGGCCTTCGCGCCCATCGCGGCCGGGACCGCGTAGCCCATCGTTCCGGCGCCGCCGGAGTTCAGCCAGGTGGCGGGCTTCTCGTACTGGATGAAGTGCGAGGCCCACATCTGGTGCTGACCGACACCCGCCGCGAAGATCGTGTCCTCGGGGGCGAGCTCACCGATGCGCTGGATGACCTGCTGCGGCGAGAGGCTGCCGTCCTCCGGCAGGTCGTAGCCGACGGGGTAGGTCTCGCGCCAGCGGTTGAGGTCCTTCCACCAGGCGGAGTAGTCGCCGACGTGACCGTCGGTGTGCTCGGCCTGGACCGCCTGGACGAGGTCGGCGATGACCTCGCGGGCGTCACCGACGATCGGCACGTCGGCGGCGCGGTTCTTGCCGATCTCCGCCGGGTCGATGTCGGCGTGGACGATCTTTGCGTACGGGGCGAAGCTGTCCAGCTTGCCCGTGACGCGGTCGTCGAAACGGGCTCCGAGGGCGACGATCAGGTCGGCCTTCTGCAGCGCGGTGACGGCGGTGACCGCACCGTGCATGCCCGGCATTCCCACGTGCAGCGGGTGGCTGTCGGGGAACGAACCGAGCGCCATCAGGGTGGTGGTGACGGGCGCTCCGGTGAGCTCGGCGAGCACCTTCAGTTCGGCGGTGGCGCCGGCCTTCATGACGCCGCCGCCGACGTACAGCACAGGACGCTTGGCCTGGGTGATGAGCCGGGCGGCCTCGCGGATCTGCTTGGCGTGCGGCTTGGTGACCGGGCGGTAGCCGGGCAGGTCCTGGGTCGGCGGCCAGCTGAACGTGGTCTGTGCCTGCAGGGCGTCCTTGGCGATGTCGACGAGGACGGGGCCCGGACGGCCGGTGGAGGCGATGTGGAAGGCCTCGGCGATCGTGTGCGGGATGTCCTCGGCGCGGGTGACCAGGAAGTTGTGCTTGGTGACCGGCATCGTGATGCCGCAGATGTCGGCCTCCTGGAAGGCGTCCGTACCGATCGCCTGCGAGGCGACCTGGCCGGTGATCGCGACCAGCGGGACGGAGTCCATGTGCGCGTCGGCGATCGGAGTGACCAGGTTGGTGGCGCCGGGGCCCGAGGTGGCCATGCAGACACCGACCTTGCCGGTGGCCTGCGCGTAGCCGGTGGCGGCGTGGCCCGCACCCTGCTCGTGGCGGACCAGCACATGACGGACCCGGCTGGAGTCCATCATCGGGTCGTACGCCGGAAGGATGGCGCCGCCGGGAATGCCGAATACCGTGTCGGCCCCCACCTCCTCAAGAGACCGGATGAGGGACTGCGCACCCGTGACGTGCTCAACGGTGGCGGGGGACGATCCGCCGCTACGGGCCCGCGGCTGGGGATGGTGGGCCCCGGTGGCCTGCTCGGTCATCGGCATTCTCTTCTCGAAGCTGAGGGTTTTTGCGGGGTTTTGGGGTGTGCCGGTGCAACAAAAAACCCCTCGTGCCGTGAGGCAAGCGAGGGGAGCGCGCCGGTGCGGTCTGCAGAGTGTCAACGAGGGACTCTGCTTCAGCCGACGCGCTTTCCAAGTACGAGAATTCGGGTGCGCATGGCATTGACCCTCTCTCCGACGCGCCCAACGTGTCAAGTGGGTGGGACGGGCGTCTCACCATGTGAGCCGCTGAGGAGCGGGATCGAGCCGCCTGCCAGGACGGGCTGAGCAACCGGACCACCGGGCACCGGGAACTCGCCGCGGGCCAGTGCTCGGCGCAGCCGGTACTCGTCCAGCGGCCCCGAGAAGGCCATTCCCTGCCCGTGCGTACAGCCCATGGCGCGCAGCGCGAGGACCTGCTCCGGCACGTCGACACCGTCGGCGACGGACTGGAGACCGAGGTCGCAGGCGATCCTCAGCAGCCCACTGGTGATCTTGTGCAGCCGGGCGGATTCCACGACGCCCTCGACGAGGCCGCGGTCCAGTTTCAGGACGTCGATGGGGAGCCGGCGCAGCGCGTTGATCGCGGCGTAACCGCTGCCGAAGCCGTCGAGCGCGATCCGTACGCCGAGCCGCCGCAGAGCGACGAGGCGCTGTTCGAGCTCGTCGAAGGAGACCCGGGGGTCGCTGTCGGAGACCTCGATCATCAGCGCCCCCGAAGGCAGGCTGTAGCGGGTGAGGAGGGCCTCGACGGAGCCGAACGGCATCGCCCTGTCCAGCAGTCTGCGGGCGGAGAGCCGGACGGCCACGGAGACGTGGTGCCCGGCTCTGGCCCGGTCCGCGGCCTGCTCGACGGCCTCTTCCAGGAGCCAGCGACCGAGCTCGGCGGTGCGGTCGCTGTCCTCGGCGACACGGAGGAACTCGGCGGGGGTGAACAGGATGCCCTGGGCGGAGCGCCAGCGGGCCTGTGCGGCGACGGCGGCGACATTGCCGGTGGCGAGATGGATCACGGGCTGGTGGAGCAGGGCGAACTCGCCGTCCCGCAGCGCGGTGCGCAGCCGGGCCGCGAGCTCCGAGCGATGCGCCACGTCGGCCTGCATCTGCGGAGCGTACAGCTCCACGCGGTCCTTGCCGCCCGCCTTGGCCCGGTACATGGCGAGATCGGCGTTGCGCATGAGGTCGGTGGGGGTGATGGCGGGCTCGGCGAAGGCGACGCCGATGGAGGCGGCGACCCGGACCTCGCCGCCTCCGATCCGGTAGGGCCGGGAGAGCGTGAGGCGCAGCCGGTCGGCGATCTCGTGGACCTGGTACTCACGCGCCGACTGGTCCCGGGTGCCGTCGCCGAGGATCAGCGCCGCGAACTCGTCGCCGCCGAGGCGGGCGGCGGTGTCCCCCACCCGTACGGACTCCTGGAGGCGGCGGGCGGCCTGGATGAGCAGCTCGTCGCCCGCCTGATGGCCCAGCCGGTCGTTGACCGCCTTGAAGCCGTCGAGGTCGATGAAGAGCACCGCGGTGCCGGGGTCGCCGGAGCGGCGGCCACCGAGGGCCTGCCGGACCCGGTCGGTGAACAGGGCGCGGTTGGGCAGGTCGGTGAGCGGGTCGTGCTCGGCGTTGTGCTGCAGCTGGGCCTGGAGCCGGACCCGTTCGGTCACGTCCCGGCTGTTGAGGATCAGCCCGCCCTGGTGGCGGTTGACGGTGGACTCGACATTGAGCCAGTCACCGGTGCCGGACCTGAACCGGCACTCGATCCGGGTGGTGGGTTCCTCGCTGGGTGGGGCGGCCAGGAACCGCCGCACCTCGTGGACCACGCGCCCCAGGTCCTCGGGGTGGATGATCGAGGCGAGCTCGGCACCGATCAGGTCGTCGGCCTCGCGCCCGTACACCCCGGAGGCGGCGGGGCTGACGTACCGGAGTATGCCGGTGGGTGCGGCGATCATGATGACATCGCTGGAGCCCTGGACCAGGGAGCGGAAGTGGTTCTCCTTCTGCGCCAGCTCCTGGGTGAGGGCGATGTTGTCGACGAGCATGATGCCCTGCCGGACGACCAGGGCGAGCACCACCGTGCAGCCGGTGAACACCACGACGCGGTCCAACCTGCGGCCCTCGATGACGTTGTAGAGGATGCCGAGGGTGCAGACGGCCGCGGCGAGATACGGCGTCAGGGCGGCCAGCGAACCGGCGATCGGGCGGCTGGTGGCACGCGCGGCGGGGCGCTGCTGGACAGCGTTGTCCGAGGTCCGGTTCGCACCCCAGGGGGCGTACGCGAGGAGCAGCGACCCGGCGAACCATCCGGCGTCCAGCAACTGGCCGGAGTGGTAGGTCTGGCGGAGCAGCGGCGAGGTGAACAGCGCGTCCGACAGGACGGTCAGGGCAAGCGCAGCGATGGCGGTGTTCACCGCGGAGCGGTTCACGCGGGACCGCCGGAAGTGCAGGGCGAGGACCATGGAGACGAGCACGATGTCGAGCAGCGGATAGGCCAGCGAGAGCGCCACGCGGGCCACGCTCGTCCCTCCGACGTCCGCGAGGTGCGCGGCGTGGGCGAGGGCGAGGCTCCAGGACAGAGTCAGGAGCGATCCGCCGATCAGCCAGGAGTCCAGTACGAGACAGACCCAGCCGGCCCGGGTGGAGGGGCGTTTGGCGAGGACGAGCAGTCCGACGATCGCGGGCGGGGCGAAGCAGAGGTAGAAGGCGTCGGCGAGGGACAGGCTGGGCACCGGGAGCCCGAGCACGACCTCGTACCACCCCCAGACGGCGTTTCCCCCGGCGGCCATCAGCGAGGAGAGCGAGAACAGCAGCCAGGCGGGCCGGAAGCGGTTCTCCGCGGCGCGCGCGTAGAGGAAACAGGAGACAGCCGCGATCAGGGCGGCACCGCTGAGGCCGAAGTCACCCATGACGAGCGCCAGTTCGGGCGAACCCCAACCCAGCGCCGCCCCCACGGCGTAACCACCGCAGACCAGGCCGAGGAGGAGCTGTGAGACCAGCCCCCAGGCACCGCCGGCGGCCGGCTGCCGGGAGAGGAGCGCCCCGAGTGCGCTTGCCGGGGCGCTCACCGGGGTGCGCCCGATGTCATCGGATGGGCGCGGGCCCGGCGGGGCGGCCGGCCCGGCGGTCGCCGCCGACCGCCCTGTCGCGTCGGATCGTTCGTCCATCGGCGATACATCGCCCGTCGCCCCCCTCACCTTCCGCTGCCACCCCGGTACCGCCCCTTCCACAGCCCAGCCCCCCATCCGGGACGATACACCAGACTCGTCACACAGGGACATAGTGCCTCTACTCTCCGTGACTATTCGGGGAGTTGTCGACACGGTGCGCTACGGAACGGATCCGCAGCGTGGTCAGCCGGTGGTGAGTACAACGTTCTGCACCGGCTCCCCCGCTGCGAACCGGGTGAGCTGGCCGGCCAGCAGGCGCTTGGCACGCGGCAGGAATGCCGAGGTGCTGCCTCCCACATGAGGTGTGATCAGCACGTTCGGAGCATGCCAGAGGGGATGGCCGGCGGGCAGCGGTTCGGGGTCGGTGACATCGAGGGCGGCGCGCAGCCGGCCGGACTCGAGTTCGGACAGCAGGGCCTTGGTGTCCACGACGCCACCGCGCGCGACGTTCACGAGCAGCGCGCCGTCCGCCATCGCGGCCAGGAATTCGGCGCCCACCAGCCCTTGTGTGGAGGCGTTCAGCGGGGTGGACAGAACGACGATGTCGGCCTCGGGCAGCAGCGCGGGCAGGTCGTCGAGCGTGTGCACGGGGCCGCGCGCAGTTGTCCGTGCGGAGCGCGCGACGCGCGCCACCCGCGCACACTCGAAGGGCACGAGCCGGTCCTCGATGGCGGCGCCGATCGATCCGTACCCCACGATCAGTACGGACTTGTCCGCGAGCGCCGGGTAGAAGCCGGAACGCCACTCCTCCTTGTCCTGTCCGTGGACGAATCCGGGGAAGCCGCGCAACGAGGCGAGGATCAGGGCGAGGGTGAGCTCCGCCGTCGAGGCCTCGTGGACACCCTTGGCGTTGCACAGCCGCACCCCGGCGGGCAACCGGCCGAGCCCCGGCTGGACATGGTCGATGCCCGCGGAGAGCGTCTGCACGACCTGCACGGCCTCCATCCCGGCGAGCGGGCGGACCGCGATCTCCGGGCCCTTCATGTAGGGAACGACATAGAAAGCGCAGTCCGCGGGATCGGCGGGGAAGTCCTGCTCGCCGTCCCAGAACCGATAGTTGAGACCCTGGGGGAGTCCTTCGATCTCGTCGGCCGGAATCGGCAGCCATACGTCGGGAGTCTTTGTAGAAGTCATGGTCAGGAGGCTATGCGAAGCCCGCCGGGCGGCAGAGGTTACTTTTGGGTGCGGTGCGGCCCCCTGACGGCGGGGCCGAGTGCCTCGCCGGGCGGGGTACCAAGGAGGGTTCGGGGAGTTGGAGCGCAGGAGTCTCGGGGCGGCGGCGCTCGCCGTGGGTGCGGTCGGACTCGGCTGCATGCCTATGAACTGGGCGTACAGCGCGTCGCAGCAGCGTGGTGACCGTGCGTTGCGGGCGGTGCACGCCGCGCTCGACGCGGGTGCCGACCTGCTCGACACGGCCGACATGTACGGCCCCTTCACCAATGAGCTCCTGATCGGCAGGGCACTCAAGGGGCGTCGGGACGAGGCGTTCGTCTCCACCAAGTGCGGGCTGCTGGTGGGCGATCAGCACATCGTGGCCAATGGCCGTCCCGGCTATGTACGCCGGGCCTGTGACGCGTCGCTGCGCCGGCTGCAGACCGATGTGATCGATCTGTACCACCTGCACCGGGCCGACCCCGAGGTGCCGGTGGAGGAGACCTGGGGGGCGATGGCGGAGCTGGTCACCGCGGGGAAGGTGCGGGCGCTCGGGCTGAGTGCGGTCGGCGCACGGGCCTCGCGCCGGCCGGGGGCGCGGATGCATGACGGAACGATTCGGCAGCTGGAGCGGGTGCAGCAGGTCTTTCCGGTGAGCGCGGTCCAGGCGGAACTCTCGGTGTGGTCGCCGGAGGCGCTGGACGCGCTGCTGCCGTGGTGCGAGGCGCGGGGTGTGGGCCTGCTGGCTGCGATGCCGCTGGGGAACGGCTACCTGACGGGCACGCTGACGCCGGGCCAGGGCTTCGAGCCGGACGATCTGCGGGCCAGGCATCCACGGTTCACCGCCGAGATGATGGCGGCGAACCAGCCGCTGGTGGTGGGACTGCGCCGGGTCGCCGAGCGGCACGGGGCGACTCCGGCCCAGGTGGCGCTGGCCTGGGTGCTGCGGCAGGGCCCGCATGTGGTGCCGGTGCCGGGCACGAAGCGGGAGCAATGGGCGGTGGAGAACGCAGGGGCGGCCGGACTGGAGCTGACGGCGCGGGATCTGGCCGAGATCGCGCGGCTGCCGCGGGCGCGGGGGTCGTGGGACTGAGGGCGGGCGTGCGCGGGTCCGGCACCTGCCGGAAAAGTTCGTGTGCTTGCGGAACCCGGGGCCGGGCTGCGGTGTAGGAACAGTAGTCAGGCAGCCGTCGAAGGGACCGGTGCTGTGCGCATTGCTGTATTCGGATCGCCGAGAAGCCCTGCGGGACACCCCCGCATCCCCCCGGGCGCGCGCCGCGCTGCGGTGGCCGCGCTGGCTGCGGGCTCGCTACTGCTGTCCGCGGGGTGCTCGTCGAACGACGACTCGGAAAACACACAGGTCCGCCCCACGGGCGCACCCGCCACGGCGCCCTCGGCGCCCTCCTCGCCACCCTCCTCGCCACCGCCGGCGAAAGGCTCGGTGAAGGTGGTGTCGACGCTGACGGAGGGACTCGCGTCTCCATGGGGGCTGGCGGAGCTGCCGGGCGGTGATCTGCTGGTCTCCTCGCGCGACAGGAGAACGATCACCCGGATCGACGGCGGCACGGGAAAGCAGACACTGCTGGGCACGGTGCCCGGCGTGTCGCCCGCCGGGGAGGGCGGGTTGCTGGGGATCGCGGTCTCCCCGGCGTTCGGCACGGACCATCTGCTGTACGCGTACTTCACGACCGCGTCCGACAACCGCATCGCCCGCATGCGGTACGACGGGACCGGCAGAGCCCCCGGCCGGCAGCTGGGTGCACCGCACACGATCCTGCGGGGCATCCCGAAGGGCTACATCCACAACGGCGGCCGGATCGCCTTCGGCCCGGACGGCATGCTGTACGCGGGCACGGGCGAGACGGGACAGACCAGGGAGCTCTCACAGGACAAGAAGTCCCTGGCGGGCAAGATCCTGCGGATGACCCCGGACGGCAGACCGGCACCGGGCAACCCCGTGCCCGGCTCGCTGATGTATTCGTACGGGCACCGCAATGTGCAGGGTCTGGCCTGGGACGGACAGAAGCGGCTGTGGGCGTCCGAATTCGGGCAGGACACCTGGGACGAGCTGAACCAGATCGTGCCCGGAGGGAATTACGGCTGGCCGAAGTACGAGGGCAAGGTGGGCAAGGCGGGTTTCGTCGACCCCGTGGCCCAGTGGAGACCGTCCGAGGCATCCCCGAGCGGGATCGCCTTCGCCCGGGGCTCGATCTGGATGGCGGGCCTGCGCGGTGAGCGGCTCTGGAGGATTCCGCTGTCCGGCATCCCGAGCAGGGAACCTCTGGCCGCCCCGCAGTCGTTCCTTCGAGGGAAGTACGGCCGTCTGCGCACGGTGCTCGCCGCGGGCGGCGACAGACTCTGGCTGGTCACGAGCAACACGGACACCCGCGGCACCCCGAAACCGGGAGACGACAGAGTCCTGGTGCTCCGGGTGCGGTAGCGGCGACAGCAGGTGAAAGGGTGCGATCCGGTGTTCAACTTCTTCGAGGAACTCTTCGCCCCGGGCCGCAAGCACGCCGCGGAGGAACAGAAGCGGCTGGAGCTGACCCGGGTGGATCTGGGCACGGGCGACCCCGCCCGCGGCCCGATAGACCTGAGCTCGGGAAAGGTGACGGTGCGCGTCCCCGGACCCGAAGGTACCCCGTCATCCCCGCTTCAGGACCCGGAGGACACCGAGGCCCCCTCAAGCCGCTCTGGCCCGCACGGCGATTGAGGACGGAACGGTCACCGGACGGCCCGGGTACCCGTTCCCCGCACCGGCCCCGCCGAGCTCCTCTAACCCCGGTACAGGCGGAGGCGGTGCGCCAGAGCCGCAGCCTCGCCGCGGCTGGAGACACCAAGCTTTGCAAGGATGTTCGAGACATGCACGCTTGCGGTCTTGGGCGAGATGTACAGCTCCTCGGCAATCCGCCGGTTCGTATGCCCCGCAGCGACAAGCCGGTGCACGTCCTGCTCGCGCCTCGTCAGCCCGAACGACTCCACGGCCGCGACGGCCGCGTCCTGGAGCTGGTCCTCGGAGTGCTCCCGCTCCGCGGCCCCACCCGTGGAGCCCGCCTCGGCCGGGACGGTGACCGCGACCGGAATCTCGTCGGGGGAGGGGGCGAGCGTGATGCGCGCACGGCCGGCCAGCAGCTCGATGGTCTCGGTCAGCGGGCGCGCACCGAGCCGCTCGGCGAGGCTGTGGGCGTCGCGCAGGAGACCGGCCGCCGTGGCACGGTCACCGGAGGCGACGAGGATGGCCTCCGCCCAGCGGTGGTGGACCTGGGCCTGTTCGTACGGGCGGGAGAGGGGGGCGAAGGCGGCGGCCGCGCGGGACCAGTGCTCAGGGGTGTCGGCGCCTTCCGCCCGGGCCAGCTCGGCGTTGATCAGCAGACCGTACGCGGCCCAGACCGGGACGAACATGGGCAACTGGCCCAGGTGCTTGCGGATGAGGGCGAGGACCGCAGGCCGGCCTGGCTCCATGGCGGGCAGCCCGCGGGCGTCCGCCTCCGCCGCGGCGGCGGTATGGAGGAGCGGCAGCGCGTACCGCTGGGTGCCGGGCGGGAAGCCCTGCTCCGCCTGTGTCTCGAAGACGGCCCGCGCCTCCGGGAGGCGCCCCTGCTGCACGGCCAGAGTCATGGCATGGCGAACGGGGTTGATGAGGTGCTGGGGCTGCGGGTCGCGTGAACCGAAGTGCCGCTGAGTGAGCGCGAGCTGGACCTCGGCCTCGGCGAAGTCGCCACGGGCGAGAGCCAGCTCGGTGCGGAGCGAGGCCACGAGGCCCTGCGCCTTGCGGGACTGTGCGGTGCGGGCCGCCGTTTCCGTGGTCGCCCGGCTCTCGTCCCAGTGGCCGAGGGAGAAGTACGACGTCGCCTGGTTGGTGCGGACCCACACCTCCATGTCGGCGACACCGTGGCTCTGGCAGACCTCGATGCCGTGATCCGCTGCGGCGACCGCTTCCAGGGAGCGGCCCATGGCTTCGAGCGTCGAGGGGAGATTGATGCTGGCGCGGCCCATGATGCCCACCAGGTGGAGTTCATCGGCCCGGTCGCGCACGGCGTACATCTCGGCGATGCCCTCGTCGATACCGCCCGCATCGGCAGTGAGCCAGCCGCGGGTGAGCCGGGCGTGGAGCTCGATGTACTCGTCGCCGACGAGCTGCGCGTACTCCACGGCCCGGTCGACTGCGGCGAGCGTCTCCGCGCCGGGGCGGTGCAGGGCACCCCATCCGGCCACGCTCATGAGGACGTCGGCATGAACGGCGGACGGGGGCAGGCCACGGACCAGGTCCTGGGCGATGGCCAGTTCCTGCCAGCCGTCGCCCCGGGTGAGGTCCTGCATCAGCCGGGAGCGCTGCACCCAGAACCAGGCGGCCCGCAGCGGGTCGGGGTCGTCGTCCAGGACCCGTATGGCCTTCTTGGAGATGGCGAGGGCGCGTTCGCGTTCGCCGCCGAAGCGGGCGGCGACCGTGGCTTCGGCCATCAGATCGAGATAGCGGAGCGGGGTGGTCTCGGGATCGCAGCCACAGGCCGGGTAGACCTCTGCGTAGTCGATGGGGCGCAGGGTGCGGCGTATCTCGTCGGGGACGTCGTCCCACAGCTCCATCGCGCGTTCCAGCAGCCGGAGTTGCTCGGTGAAGGCGTAGCGGCGGCGGGCCTCGACGGAGGCCTTCAGAACGGCGGGGAGTGCCTTGGCCGGATCGTGGGCGCCGTACCAGTAGCTGGCCAGGCGCGTCGCGCGTTCGCCCGCGCGGACGAGCGTGGGGTCGGCCTCCAGCGCCTCGGCGTAGCGGCGGTTGAGGCGCGAGCGTTCGCCGGGCAGCAGGTCGTCGCTGACGGCTTCGCGGACCAGTGAGTGCCGGAAGCGGTAACCGTTGCCCTCCCCGGTGGTGAGAAGCAGGTTGGCGCCGACGGCTCCGCGCAGCGCCTCGATGAGTTCGTCCTCGGTCAGTCCGCAGACCGCGGCCAGCAGTTCGTACTCGACGGTGGAGCCGCCCTCGGCGATGACCCGGGCGATCTTCTGGGCATCCTCGGAGAGCGCTTCGACGCGGACGAGGAGAAGGTCGCGGAGCGAGTCGGAGAGTCCGGCGCTGTCGCCGCACTCCAGGCTGCAGGCGAGCTCTTCGACGAAGAAGGCGTTGCCGTCGGAGCGTTCGAAGATCTCGTCCACGAGGGCGGGCTCGGGGGTGGCCGCGAGGATGCCGGTGAGCTGACGACGGACCTCGGCGCGGTTGAACCGGGCGAGTTCGATCCGGCGGACGGTGCGGAGGCGGTCCAGTTCGGCAAGGAGGGGGCGCAGGGGGTGGCGGCGGTGGACGTCGTCGGCCCGGTAGGTGCCGATGACCACGAGGCGGCCGCTGCGCAGCGTGCGGAAGAGATAGGCGAGGAGGTGGCGGGTGGAGGCGTCGGCCCAGTGCAGGTCCTCCAGGACGAGAACGACGGGCCGGTCCGCGGAGATGCGTTCCAGCAGCCGGGCGGTGAGCTCGAAGAGCCGGGCGGTGCCGTGCTCGTCGGTGGCGTCCCTGTCGGCCTCGCCGAGTTCGGGGAGAAGCCGGGCCAATTCGCCTTCCTGCCCGGCGCAGGCTGCGGCCATCTCGTCGGGCAGGGTGCGGCGCAGGGCGCGCAGGGCCGTGGAGAACGGGGCGTACGGCAGCCCGTCGGCGCCGATCTCCACGCAGCCGCCGACGGCGACGGCGGCGTCGCGGCGGCCGGCCTCGATCAGGAATTCCTCGACCAGCCGCGTCTTGCCGACGCCGGCCTCGCCACCGATGAGCAGCGCCTGCGGTTCTCCGCCGGGCGCCCCGGCGCTGTCGGGGTGTCCGGCGGTGGCGCGGACGAGCGCATCGGTGAGCGAGGTGAGTTCGCCTGCGCGACCGACGAACACGGGACTGACAGACCTGGTCTCCACGTCGCTGAGCATCGCACATGGGTGCGACACCGTGACGGCGAGAGGGAAATCGGTGCTCATCGCACGCCCGTTACGCGGCGTGGACGAACCGGTCCCGAAGCGAACTCACCACCCCCTCGTCCTCCTTGCGTCCGGTCCGGCGAGCGGCGCGGCGGTCCCGGCGGACCTGTCGGAGGACGCGCTCGCGCTCGGCCCGGTGCAGAAGTTCGGCTTCCCTGATCTTGTGGAGGTCGTACGTGTACATGTGGTTCTCCTGGATGTCGACGGCCCGGTGGGGGCCGGTGGAGGGGCAGTTGGTGCGACGGGCCCGGTTCTGCCGGGCCCGTCCTCTGCCGTGCCTCTACTTTCGTCTTCCAGGGGGTGTCGCCGCATCGGGCGACTTCCGCATCTCTGCGGGGCGGGGGGCCTTAGTCGCAGGCGGCAGGTGCCGCATCCGGACCAAGGCCCCCCGGGTGAATGCCTTAGAGGAGCGCCGGTCGGTGCGTACCGGCCGATCGGCCATCCCTCACGGCGACCCGATCACCCGCCCCGGCTGCGGCCCGACCGCCCGTCTCAGCCGGTTGCGCTCGCGGTCGGCAGGGCGACGATGAGGTCGAAGTACATGCCGACGGAGATCAGTACGCCGAGGACACCGAGTGCGATTCCGGCGGTCGCCACGGCGCGGACCCAGCCGGGCTGCGGGTCCTTGGCGGGTGCGCCGAACGCCGGGCGGACCAGGGCGAAGACGCCGACGAGCAGGGCGAGGAGCGCGAAGAGACCGTTGACGAGGGCGGTGGAGTGCCAGGCGTCGCCGTAGATCTCGGAGATCTGTTGGGCCACGGAGCCACCGGAGGCGGTCTTCATCTGGCCCAGCAGGGTCTCCCGCTCGGCGGCGACCCGGCCCGACCATGCCCCGGTGAGGCCGACGACGCCGAGGCCGGCGGCGACGACGGCCGCGGCGGCAGCACCGAGCCCCGACGGCGCCCCGTCGACGTCGTCGTCCTTCGGATCGAAGTCGAGGTCCGGATCGGAGTCGGTATCGGCGCCGCTGTCGTGATTGGGACCGTCACCGTCGCCCGGCACCCGCCTGCCCTCGGCTTCGCCCCCCGCCTCGTCGGAGGCGTCCGACGCGCCCTTCACAGGCGTGGCGGACGTCGCGTCCGTGGCTTCGGGTGCCTCGGTGGTGGGGGCTTCGGTGGTGGGGGCTTCGGTGGTCTTGGACGTCGTGGGGTTCATGCGCCGCACGCTAGGCGGCCCGGATGAGAACCTTCTTAGAGGAGCTCACACAATGGGCGTCCGGCCCGGAGCGGACCCGCTCCGGGCAGCAGCCCCGTCTCAGCCCTGCTGAGCGCGCCACTCGGGGGCCAGCACGGACCAGATCTCCGAGTCGTGCCGCGTCCCCCGGTACGGGTAGCTCTCGCGGAGTACCCCGTCGCGCGTCATACCGAGCCGCTTCGCGACCGCGACACTGCGGGTGTTGGCGGAGGACGCGACCCACTCCACGCGGTGCATCCCGCGCTCCTCGACCGCCCAGTCGATCAGCTTCCGCGCCGCCCGGGTCACCAGACCGCGCCCCTCTCCCGCGGACTCCAGCCAGCAGCCGACCTCACAGTTCCCCGACTCGGTGTCGAAGATCCGGAAGAGGACGCCTCCGACGAGCGTGCCCTCCAGCCAGATGCCGTACAGCCGGCCCGTGTCGGCGGCCTGCTTGTCGGCGTACCTCTGCAGCAGGGCGCGCGCCGATTCGAGATCGGTGGCGAAGGCCGCGAACGGGATCCACGGGTCGACGAGCTCGCGGGCCCGGTCGATGTGTGCGAGGAACTCCTCCGCCTGCCAGACTTCCAGCGGGCGCAGCTCCGCACCGTCGTCACCCAGGGATACCGCGAACATCGTGCTCCTCCAACTGCCTCGTCAGTGGACGCGCTGCGCGGCCGGTTCGTCGTCCTCGCTGCTGCGCGCCGAAAGAATTTTCGCATGCGGGGCCCGGCAGTCGGGCGGCTCGATGCTGATGCGCGGAAGCCATCGGTCCAGCCGACGCGGCAGCCACCAGTTGGCGCCGCCCAGCATGTGCATCAGGGCGGGAACCAGCAGGGTGCGCAGGACGAAGGCGTCCAGGGCGACCGCGGCGGCAAGTGCGATGCCGAACATCGCGATGACTCGGTCTCCGCTGAGGACGAACGCGAGGAAGACGGAGATCATGATCACCGCGGCGGAGTTGATCACCCGGCCGGTCTCGGCGAGGCCGACCCGGACCGCCCGCCGGTTGTCGCCGGTCTCCAGCCACTCCTCGTACATCCGGCCGACGAGGAACACCTGGTAGTCCATGGAGAGGCCGAAGAGCACGGAGACCATGATGACCGGGAGGAAGGGTTCGATGGGACCGGCGCTGCCCAGCCCCAGCAGTTCGCTCCCCCACCCCCACTGGAAGATCGCGACGACGACGCCGAAGGAGGAGGCGACGGCGGCCACGTTCATCGCGGCTGCCTTCAGCGGGATGCCGATCGACCGGAACGCCAGCAGCAGGAGCAGGCAGCCGAGCCCGATGACGGCGCCGACGAAGAGCGGGAGTTTGCCGATGATGATCCGGGCGAAGTCGTCGTAGCCGGCCGTCGCACCGCCCACGTACGCGTGCAGCGAGGTGTTCTCCTCGGTGTGCGGCAGGACGTCCGTGCGCAGCCGGTCGACGAGTGCGCTGGTCTCCCGCGACTGCGGCGACGAGGCCGGGACGACGGTGACGAACGCCGCGTCGCCGCTGTTGTTGTACGTGACGGGGCTGACCGAAGCGACACCGTCGACGGCCCGGAGGGTGGCGGGCAGACCGTCCATCGCGAGCCGGTCGTCGGCCCCGTCGAGCTGCGCGGCGATGGTCAGCGGGCCGTTGACGCCGGGCCCGAATCCATCGGCCAGCAGATCGTACGCCTGCCGGGTGGTGGACGACGCGGCGTTGTTGCCCTGGTCGGAGCTGCCGAGGTGGAGCGCGAACGTGGGCAGTGCGAGGACGAGCATCACCACGGCGGCAACCGCGCCGAGCAGTTTGGGGTGGCGTTCGACAAACGCCGACCAGCGCGCGGCGAAACCGGTGGGCAGCTCGGGCTGTGGTCCGTGCTCGGCGAGTTGTTTGCGCTCGCGCCGGTTCAGCGCCCTCGTCCCGATGAAGGAGAGCAGCGCGGGCAGCAGGGTCACCGAGGCCGCCACGGTGAGCACCACGGTGAGCGAGGCGGCGATCGCGACGCCGTTGAGGAACCCGAGCCGCAGGATGAGCATGCCGAGCAGTGCGATGCAGACGGTGGCTCCGGCGAAGACGACGGCGCGCCCGGTCGTCGCGACGGCGTTCTGCGCCGCCTCCGCGACCGACATGCCGCGCCGCAGTCCACTGCGGTGCCGGGTGACGATGAACAGCGCGTAGTCGATGCCGACGCCAAGGCCTATCAGCATGCCGAGCATGGGAGCGAAGTCGGCGACGGTCATCAGATGCCCGAGCAGCACGATGCCCGCGTACGCCGTGCCGACCGAGACGAGGGCGGTGGCGATGGGCAGCAGGCTGGCGGCGAGCGAGCCGAAGGCGAGGAAGAGGACGACCGCGGCGACGACCACTCCGACGGCCTCGCTGAGATGGGCGGACGGTGCCTCTGTGAGGGCGACGGCGGAGCCGCCCAGCTCCACCTGGAGTCCGTCGCCGGCGGCCGCCTTCGCGGTGTCGACGACGGCCCGGGCCTGCTGCACCGGGATGTCGTCGGCCTGCCGGTCGAAGGTGATCGTGGCGTAGGCGGTGTGTCCGTCCTCGCTGATCTGCCCCGCGCCTGAGCCCCCGTAGGGCCCGGTGACGCCGCCGACGCCGGGCAGTTGCTCGATGGCGTGGAGGGTCCGGGTCATCGCCTGCCGGACGTCGGCGGCCCGGACGGTGGAGTCGGTGGTGTGCCAGACGACGGTGTCGGTGTCACCGCCGAGGTCCGTGAATCCGCTCTTCAGCAGTTCGGTCGCCCGCCCGGACTCGGTGCCGGGCACCTCGTAGTTGTTGGAGTAGGCGGACCCCGCGAACCCCGCCGCGGTGGCCGCCCCGCCGAGGGCGAGCAGCCAGATGAGGACGGCGAGGAGACGGTGCCTGATGCACCAGCGGGCGATGGCAGCCAACGGACGTGCTCCCTGGTGGTTCGTGGATCTTTTTCGGGAGATCTGATGAACGGCCCGCAAAGAACACATGACCTGGAATCGTCACTCTGGCAGTCGGCAGTGATCCTTTGCCCGTTTCGTGGCGATGCTCACAGGGACTGATATTTCCCCTACACGCGCCGCCGGACACCGACCGCGCGTCGCCCCCCGGCGCCTCGCCCCACCGCGACTCCTCCCCCGCTTCCTCCTCCGCCTGCAGCTCGTCCTCGTACTGCTCCTCGATCTCGGATCTCGGCGATGCCCTTGGCCACGGCCTCCGCGGGACGGACGGGACAGGTGCGCCGCTCGCTGCCGAAGCCGCCGTCGTTCTCGGGGGCGGGGCAGATGCCGGGGGCGTGGACACGGATGCGTCTCGTGCTCGCACGGCCGCGTCTCCAGTGCCTGCGCCGCGGCGCCGAGCGCGTCGACGGCGGCCCGCCCGACCGCGGCGCCCCGCCGCCGGACGACGTACGGCGCCATGCCCACCGGGGCGAAGGTCAGCGGGACGGTCTGCTCGCCGCCCGGTTCGGCGGCGAGCAGGCGGGCACGCGGCGCGGTTCGGCGTGTCCGCGGTGGTGTCCGGCGGTCAGCCCGAGACGCTCGCCCGGCCGTTCTCGATGTGCCCCATCAGCCGGCGGCGGAACACGTCGTCCCCGTCGACGGAGACGGACAGGTCGTACCAGCCGTGTGCGTCGGCGGCCGAGTGGACGACCGTACGGCTCCGGCCGGGCTTGACCTTGATGGTCCGGGTCCAGTCGCGCAGGTCCGCCTCGTCGACGTACCCGAGCGGCCGGACGGTGAAGGTGAGCGTCCGCTGCCCCGTGTTGCGCAGGGTGACGTGCAGATCGCGCTCGTGGGCGTCGATCCAGGTGGCGACCTCGGGTCCGCCGGTGGCGGGTCCTGCGAACTCGCGTCGGAAGCCGTTCGGTCCGGTCACCGTGAACCGGTACGCGTCGCCGGTCAGGGGGACCGTCCACTGCGCCGTGCCCCGTACATCCTGGTGCTGCGGTACGGAGAACTCGCCCGCGTACGGGTACAGCGCGAAGTGTGCCGATGAACGGCCCGTGTTGCTGAGGGCCACCCGCACCGCCCCGTTCGCCACGGTCGACTGGGCGTCCGGCTGGTACGGCAGCGGGCGGGCGGGCCGGACGCCGGGCTCCTGTACGGGCATCTGCTGGACGGCCGGCGGCTTCGGCTGCCAGCGTCCGCTGAACGCCGGAATGGCGCCGGGCTGCTCGACCTCGGGCCTGCGCAGCCCGCGCGTGAAGTCGAACGCAGAGGTCAGATCACCGGTGACGGTGCGCCGCCAGTCGCTGATGTTCGGCTCCTGCACACCCGTCCACCGCTCCAGGAAGCGGATCACCGAGGTGTGGTCGAAGACCTCGGAGCAGACGTAGCCGCCCACGGTCCACGGCGACACGACGAGCAGCGGCACCCGCACGCCGAGGCCGGTGGGCTTGGAGTCCCACTGTTCCTCGGTCACCTCGGGCGGCGCCACGGGCGGCGGGACGTGGTCGAAGAAGCCGTCGTTCTCGTCGTAGTTGATGATGACGGCGGTGTGCCGCCACACATCGGGGTGCTTGCCCAGCGCGTCCAGGACCTTGTAGACGATCGTCGCGCTGTGGATCGGGGAGGAGACGCTCGGGTGCTCCGAGTCGACCGCCGACGGCACCAGGTAGGAGACCTCGGGCAGTGTGCCCGCCGCCACGTCCGCGGCGAACGCGTCGGCCAGCGTGCCGGTCTCGACCCGACGCAGCGCCCGCTCGAACAGGCTGCGTTCCGTGTCCGTCAGCGTGGCGACACCGCCCTCCAGCAGACCGAGCAGCCTGGCCCGCTCCGCCGCGTCGTCCGTGTCGCGGACGGCCGCGTAGAAGGACTCCATGTAGGTGTGGCCACCGGTCTTCGCCAGCGCCTTGCGGGCGATCGCCTTGAAGGTGGCGAAGAACTCGATCTGGTTGTCGGTGAAGTTCTCCCACTCGGTGTACGTCTTCCAGCTGTGCCCGGCCTTCTCCAGCCGCTCCGCGTACGTGGACCAGTTGTACCCCGGATGGGTTCCCTCGCTGTACGCGTCGTTGCCGACCGCCCGCTTGCCGTTCGCCTCGAAGCCCGTCTTCCCGCTCCACAGGTGGTTGCGGTTGGGGCTGGTGGAGGTGTGGATGGACGAGTGGTAGGCGTCGCAGACGGTGAAGGTGTCGGCCAGTTCGTAGTGCAGCGGGATGTCGCGCCGGTCGTAGTACGCCATGGTGGCGGCCGTCTTCGCGGTCACCCAGCCATTCATCCAGCCGCCGGCCCATGCCTTGCCGCCGCCGCTCCAGGAGTGGTCGAGGGCGCCGATGTACTGGAGATCCTTCTTCTGCGTCGCGGCGGCGTCCCGGACCGGGAAGGGCAGCACGGAGGTGCCGGCCGCGCCCGGCTGCTCGAAGACCGGCTTTCCGGAGGGCAGCTCGATGGCGTTGCGGTCGCCGAACCCGCGTACGCCGCGCAGGGACCCGAAGTAGTGGTCGAAGGAACGATTCTCCTGCATCAGGATCACCACATGCCTGATGTCCCCGAGCCCGCCGCCGGACCCCGCCGCAGGCGAAGGCTGTGCGGCCATCGCGGCCTGCAGCGACGGCGGCAGCAGCGAACCGGCCGCCGCGACGCCGAGCGCGCCGCCACCGAGTGCGAAGAGCCGTCGCCGTGAAATGTCCGTGGTCAAGTTGAGCCTCCCGAGTCCGGTCTTACAGCCGGGAAGCTAATGAAGTCAGGTGGCTGCGGAAAGGCCACCGCACGGCCCGGCGGTGAACGTCCAAGAGGTCGCCCGGGAAAGTCCAACCCGCTTACCCGGTGAGGATGCCGGTCACACGCCGATCGTGTGCAGCGCTCCCCACAGTGCGAGCGTCGACGCGGCCAGGGTCCCCGGTACGGTCAGCAGCCCGAGCCGGGTGAAGTGGCCGAGCTCGGGCGCGGCGCCGTGGGCGTGCAGGATGCGGCGCCAGAGCAGGGTCGCGAGCGAGCCGACGTAGGTGAGGTTCGGGCCGAGGTTGACCCCGATCAGGGCGGCGAGCAGCGGTCCCGGTCCGGCCGCCGCGACAACCGGGAGCAGGGCCAGGATCGCGGGCAGGTTGTTGATCAGGTTGGCGAGCACCGCCGCCACCGTGGCCACCGCCAGCAGCGTCGGCAGTGACGAACCGTCGGGCAGAAGTGCGCCGATCCCGGTGCCGAGGCCGTGGTCGACGACCGCCTTGACGACGACGCCCAGGGCGAGCACGAACAGACAGAACAGCGGGTGAGCGGCGTGCACCAGCCCCTTGACCGTGGTCTTCCGCTGTCCCAGCGCGCGGACCGCGAGAACGGTCGCCCCGGCCAGCGCCGCCCACAGCGGTTCCGCTCCCGCGAACGAGGTGACGACGAAGCCCGCCAGCGTCGCGGCGAGCACGACGAGGGTGAACACCGGGACGCCGGGCCCGCCCTCGTCCGGCTCCGGCGGGTGCGCGCCCGCTGCCAGGTCGGCGGCGAAGACGCGGCGGAAGACGACGCACTCGACGGCGATCGCCGCCAGCCACGGCAGGGTCATCAGCGCGGCGAAGCGGGTGAAGGAGAGGCCGCTCGCGGTGAACGCCAGAAGGTTGGTGAGGTTGGAGACGGGAAGCAGCAGGGACGCCGAGTTGGCGAGATGGGCGCAGGCGTAGACGTACGGGCGGGGACGGGCGCCGACGCGGGCGGCCGTGGCGAGGACGACGGGTGTCAGCAGGACCACCGTCGCGTCCAGGCTGAGCACGGCCGTGATCAGCGCGGCGACGACGAAGACCCCGCCGAGCAGCGGCCCGGTCCGCCCTCGGCAGAGCCGGGCGACCAGATGACCGGCGGCCACGAACAGTCCTTCGTCGGCACAGAGCTGGGCCAGCACGAGAATGGCGGCGAGGAAGCCGACCACCGGCAGCAGGCCGCCGATCTGAGCCCGGGCCTCGGCGAACGGCACGGCGCCGATGACGACGACCAGCAGGGCCGCGGGTACGGCAACGGTCGCCTCGGGCAGCCCTCCGGGGCGTACGACGGCGAACGCCAGCACCGCGAGGAGCAGCGCGACGGAGACGATTTCGGTGGTGACGGTGTACAGCGGACTTTCTCCGGGCGCGGAAGGAACAGGAAGGGGCGGTGCACCCGGTCAACGGG
>NZ_JBHVEE010000162.1:0-21842 GCF_042802415.1 Streptomyces sp. NPDC057486
GCCGGGATTCCGCCATGTCCGAGCACCAAAATCGCGTCGGTCACTCGGCAGTTGTCCCTCAGCGACGCCTCATCGCCCCAACCGAAACGGCGAGGCTAAGGGCTCTGCGCGCCAGGAGCTTGCCCAGTTCCCACAGGAGCAGGAGCACGAGGGCGGCCAGCAGTGCCCAGCCGAACTGTCGGAGGTCGATCTCGGTGGTGCCGAGGATGCGGCGGAAGCCGTCCATCTGGGTGACCAGCACCGCGAGGACGAACTCGGAGAATGCGGCCCAGTTCATCTGCTTGCTGTCGAAGGTCGCGGTCGTGAACACGGAGCCGGTCTCGCTGCGGCATTCGAACGCGGCGACGATCAGGCAGAGGGCGAAGGCGGTGAACGCCATCGAGTTGCCGATCCGGGCGCTGCCGAAGTGGCTCTCGCCCACTTTGATGAGGGCGAGCAGGAGGACGGTGATGGCCAGCCCGCCGAGGCCGATGGTCACCAGCACGGCCTTGGTCAGCACCGATTCCCCGCGCGGGCGCGGTGTGCGCCGCATGAGCCCGGGGCTCACCTGGTCGAAGCCGAGGGCGAAGCCGAAGGGGGCGTTGACGATGAAGTGGACCCAGAGGACCTGGGGCGGGGTGAACGGTTCACCGGCGGCGATGTTGAAGAGGGTGGCGCCGAGGAAGGTCAGTACGAAGGTGACCAGCAGCAGGAGGACGAAGCGGATGTACTTGGTGAGGTTGTCGTAGAGCTTTCTGCCCTCCTCCACGGCGTAGACGATCGTGGCGAAGTTGTCGTCGGAGAGGATCATCCGGCCGGCGTTCTTGGCCACGTCCGTGCCCGTGCCCATGGCGATGCCGATGTCGGCGGCCCTGATGGCGGGCGCGTCGTTGACACCGTCACCGGTCATCGCCACGACGTCGCCCTTCTTCTTGAGGGTGTCGGCGAGCAGGACCTTGTGCTCCGGCGCGACACGGCCGACGACGCCGATGTCGTCGATGCGGGCGAGTTGCTCGTGTTCCGGCAGGGCGGCGAAGTCCGCGCCCAGGATGGCCTCGCCGGGGATCCCGAGCTGTCGGGCGATGGCGGCGCCGGTGGTGACGTCGTCCCCGGTGACCATGCGGACCCGGATGTGGGCGGCCTGGGCGCTGGCCACGGCGGCGCGGGACTCGTCGCGGGGCGGATCGACCATGCCGACGAGGCTGGTCATCCGGAGATCGGTGACGAGGGCGAGGAGATCGCCGTCCGGATCGAAGTCCGCCGGGTCCAGGTCACGGGTGGCCGCGGCCATGACACGTCGTCCCTCGCTGCCCATCCGCTCGGTCTGCTCGCGGGCGCGCCTGCTCAGCTCCGCGTCCCACGGGACGGCGGCGCCCGCCGCCAGAGCGGTGCCGGCCCGGGACATGACGGCCGGCGCCGCACCTTTGACGAAACACCGCACGACGGGCCGCCCCGAGGCATCGACGGCGCTGTGGAAGGTGGCCATCAGCTTGTAGTCCGGGTCGAACGGGAGAGTGGCGAGCCGGGGCAGCCGTTCCCGGGTCGCGTCGATGTCCAGCCCGGCCTTGTGGCCGAGGACGAGCAGTGCTCCCTCGGTGGGGTCGCCGACGACCGTGCCGTCCACCAGGTTCGCGTCACTGGCGACGACGTACGGGAGAATCGCGTCCTCGATGCCCGCCGAGGAGCCCGCGGCGTGGTGGATCCTCCCCTCGAGCCCGTAGCCGATGCCCGATACGGTGTACCGGTCGGTGGGGCTCACCACCTCGACGGCGGTCATCTGGTTCATCGTCAGAGTGCCGGTCTTGTCGGAGTTGATCGCCGAGGTGAAGCCGAGAGTCTCGACCGAGGGCAGTTCCTTCACGATGGCGTTGCGCTTCGCCAGGTTGAGGCTGCCGACGGAGAGGATCACCTGGGTCACCGTGGGCAGCGCCTCGGGGATGGCCGCGATGGCCAGGGAGACGGCGCTGACGAACAGCGTGTCCCATGCCTGGCCGCGAGCGCGGCCCAGGGCGAACATCACGACCATGGTCAGACCGGCCGCCGTCGCGATCCACAGCGTCAGGGCATTGAGTTCCCTGGTGAGCGGCGACTCCTCCTTGGCGGTGGCCGACAGCATTCCGGAGATCTTGCCGAGCTCGGTGTCCTCGCCCGTTCCGGTGATGACCAGAACACCGCTGCCGTGCGTGACCGGGGTGTTCATGAAGGCCATGTTGGTCTGGTCGCCGGGCCCCGGCCGGCTCTCCCCGTGCGGCAGGGTGCCGGCGTTCTTGGCGGCGGGGATGCTCTCGCCGGTGAGCGCCGACTCGTCGATCTGCAGGGCGTTGGCCTCGATGATGCGTCCGTCGGCGGGCACCTGGTCACCGGCGGCGATGAGCACGATGTCGCCCGCGACGAGCTGTTCGGCCGGGATCTCGGACTCGGTGCCGTCGCGGCGCACTCTGGCCGTCGCCTTCATCATCGACTTCAGCGCGTTCATCGCGCTCTCGGCCTTGCCCTGCTGGCGCAGGCCGACAACCGCGTTCAGCAGCGTGAGGCAGGACGAGCAGGATCGCGGTGCTCCACTGCTTGATCAGGAACGAGACCAGCGCGGCGGCCACGAGGATGATCTGCATGTAGCTGCGGTACTCGTCCAGGAAGCGCCGCCAGGCCGGGCGCGGCTGCTCCTCGGGCAGCGCGTTCGGGCCGTTCGCGGCCAGCAGCTCCGTCACCCGCGCCGCGGAGAGCCCGACGGCAGGGTCCACACCGAGCGCCGATGCGACGTCCTGCGGAGAACGCGCGTACCAGTCTGCCGGGGGCGGCGGACGCTGCCCCGCAGGGTGCTGCTGCACCGTCATCGTCATGCCTCCGATCCTCGACCGGCCCGCTTCCGGCCCGCCGGTCCGTCGCAGGCCCCGTCACGGCGGTCCTCGTGGCCCGGAACGCCTGGCGCCCCGGGCCGATCCACGAAGGCCGACAGGACGGCGCCCTTAGGTACGCTTCGCTTTCTTCGCCCGGCGGCGGGTTGCGTACGGGTCGGCCCGGGCTCCTCGGGGGGCCTCCTTCTCCAACTCCCGCCGGGCCCTGAGCAGGTCATTCCGGGCCTCTTCCCCGACCGTGGGGTACTGGGGGTCGATGTCCATCAGTGTGTGGGCGAGCACCGAGGCCGCGCAGATGCGCGCGAACCACTTCCGGTCCGCCGGTACGACGTACCAGGGCGCCCACTTCGTACTCGTGGCCGACAGCATCTCGGAGAACGCGAGCTGGTAGTCGTCCCACCGGCGGCGCTCGCGGACGTCGGCCGCGGAGAACTTCCAGTTCTTCTCGGGCAGGTCGATCCGCTTGAGGAAGCGGGTGCGCTGCTCCTCCTTGGAAAGGTTCAGGAAGATCTTCACCACCTTGAACCCGTTGTCGGTGAGGTAGCGCTCCCAGTCGTTGATCTCCTGGTAGCGGCGGTCCCAGATCTCCGTCCCCCGGGCAGACTGCGGCAACCTCTGCCGCTCGAGAACCTCGGGGTGCACCCGTACGACGAGGACCTCCTCGTAGTGCGAGCGGTTGAAGATCGCGATGTCTCCGCGGGCGGGCAGCCGGCGGGCATAGCGCCACAGGTAGTCATGGCCGAGTTCCTGGGCCGAGGGAACCTTGAAGCTGCTGACCTTCACGCCCTGCGGGTTCACCCCGCTCATGACGTGGCGGATCGTCCCGTCCTTGCCTCCGGCGTCGAGCGCCTGGAGGCAGAGCAGCACCCCGTACGTGTCCTGGGCGGCCAGCCGCATCTGGTACTCGGCCAGCAGCGACACGCCGGTACGCAGCAGTTCGACGCCCTGCCGCTTCTTCAGGTGCCCCTTGTAGCGGGGATCGAAGTCCTTGGCCAGGTCCACCGTCGAGCCGGGCTTCACGCGCAGCGGCTCGATGAACGTCGCGATGCGCTCGGCCCATGTGTCCGCCATCGCCGGCCAGCTCCTCTCTCCGGTCATGGCCGGCGCTGCCGGCCGCCGCGATCGCGGCCCGCGACCATCGGCTCCTTACCCCCAGCAGCAGCCGAGCCGGCTCTGCGAGGGCGGTACCGACCAGGCTCCGCAGTCCGGGAGGTCGGAGCAACCGCACCGCGGCCGTTCGCCTGAACCGGCGCACGCGCAACCGGAGGAGCGTCCCGGTCCTTGAGCCGACGGCAGTGCCGAAGGCGGGCGTGGCAGGTCCGTTCGGCCGCATGGCGGCATGGCGTCTTGCCGGGCGCCGTCCGTGGTCCGAGCGTGTCATTTCCCTGCGGCCGTGCCCTCGATCGGAGACCACCGTGGACGTCCCTCCGCCGGCATCGTTCGGTTCGGATCAGTCGGCCGAACGTGTCGTACGTCCACGGCGTGCGTTGCGTGCCGGGAGCGCCCAAGCGGTGGCCGCGGCGGCGGGGCTCGTGCTGGGGACGACCCTGCCGAGGATCGACGGCGGCTACCAGGTGGCCTCCGACCGGGCGGTGGACGTGCTGAAGGTGGTCGGTCTGGGGGTGCTGAGCGTCGCCACGCTGATCTTCTCGCTGCTGTTCCTGGTGGTGCAGTGGGCGGCCGGGAACTTCAGTCATCGGCTGGCCCTGTTCCGGTCCGACCCGGCGGTCTGGCGCGTCTTCGCCTTCGTGGTCGGACTGCTGGTCTTCGCGGTCACCGCGATTCTGGCGATCGGTTCCGAGCCGACTGTGTCGGTGACCGTTCCCACCGCGACCCTGGTCCTGTCGGCTGCGGCGCTGGTGCTGGTTCGGCGGCTGCAGCTCGGTGCCCTTCGGTCCATCCAGCTCGCCCACGTCCTCACCGATGTACGCGACCGGGGACGCAAGGTGCTGCGCACCTTCTATCCGCCTGCGGGCACTGCACCCCGGGCGGCAGAGGAGGGGGACGGGCCCCGACGCCTGCCCGAGGTGACGTCGAGTGTCGTGTGGCCGTACGGCGCCGTCGTTGTCGGGCAGGTGGACCTGCTGAGGTTGCTGCGGGTGGCTGAGTCGGCCGATGCCGTCATCGTGCTGAGGGTGCCGGTCGGGGCCACGCTCTACGCAGGCGACGTCGTGGCGGAGGTGCGCGGCGGGCGGGTCCCCGGCGACCAGGTGCTGCGGTCGGTGGTCGCCGGGGTCGAGCGCACGTTCCACCAGGATCCGATGCTTGCCTTCCGGCTGCTGTCCGACATCGGGTTGCGTGCGCTGTCCTCGGCGATCAACGACCCGGCGACCGCTGTGCAGGTTCTCGATGCCACGGAAGACCTGCTGCGCTACCTCACCTCGGCGGACCTCGGCGCCGGGTCGATCGCCGGGGGCGACGGCTCTGTGCGGGTGGTGCTGTGCCTGCCGTCCTGGGACGAGTTCATCCGTGTGGGGATCGACGACATGCTCTGGGCGGCCTCCAACTCGCCGATGGTGCTGTCCCGCGTTCGGGCGCTGCTGAGCAGGCTGCGGAACGCGGCACCGGAGCCGTGCCGACGGTCCATCGAGGAGCGGCTGGCGTGGATCGAGCGGGAGTTCACCGACAAGCACCCGCTCTTCAGCTGAGGTGCTGCGGGCGCGTCCGCAGCCGACTGGACACGCGAGAACGAGCTCTGGCACCCGTTCTCGCGAACTCGGTCTCGAAACTGCGCAGCCACTCCTCGCGCGCAGTTGCCGTCAGGACTTCGTACGGTAGGCCGGTGAGCGGTAGGGGCGGGACCGCCGACCGCCCTCGGAGCAGGATGTCGCACCGCTCTCGAACCGGTGCGCACCAGTGACAACGCCACCGGAGACCGGGTTCACTCCGTGCAACTCACCCCGGCCGTGCGAGCCGTGATCACCGAGGCGATCCGTCGATCACGGCGCCGCTACTTGCCCTTGTCCTCCGCGAGGGTGTGCGCGACGAGGGCGTTGGCGTGGCCGTGGCCGAGGCCGTGCTCGGCCTTGAGCCAGGAGACCAGCTCCATGTGCTTGGTCAGGGGCGAGGACCGAATGAGGTCCTTCCACTCCGGGATCGGCCGGCCGTACGCCTTCTCGATCGACGGAAAGTAGCTGGCGGGGCCCTTCACGGCTTCAGTCATGATCGCAGTCTGCCACGGCGCGCCGACCGTTGCCGAATGCCGGAAAGAGCGCTGCCGGACGGGGGGTGGTTCCGTCAACTGCCGTGCGCCGGGGCCGTACTTCCGCGTTCGATCAGCCCGGGCAGCGGAACCTGTACGGTGCGGGCCGCGCCGCCGTCCAGCAGCGCGGTCAGCTCCTGTGCGGCGATGCGCCCGAACGCGACCGTGTCCCGGGACAGCGCGGTCAGCCACGGGGCCGTCAGCCTGCACAGCGCGGAGTCCTCCCACGACACGACCGACACGTCGCGGGGGACCGAGATGCCGAGCCCCGCGATGACGGCGGTCCCTGCCGCGGCCATCACGTCGTTGTCGTAGATGATCGCGGTCGGCGGGACGGATCGTTCCAGCACCCGGCGGGTGGCAGCCGCCCCCTCCGTGTCGGAGTAGTCCGTGGTCACCGAGTGGGCCTCGGCCAGCCCGCGCCGGTCCGCCTCGATGCGCAGGGAGCGGATGCGCCGGTCGGTGTGGGCGAGCGTGGGCAGGCCCGCGATGTGCACGATGCGCCGGTGCCCCAGCTCGTGCAGCCGGCCCACGATCGCCGCCATGGCACCCGCATCGTCCGCGCGCACCTGGGAGAGGCCCGGGTGCGGACCGGTGTCGCTGCCGGGGAGCGCCCCGATGACGACTCCGGGCAGCCCGAGCTCGTCCAGCAGTTCGGCACGCGGGTCGTCCGTCCGTGGATCGACGACCAGCACCCCGTCGACCCGGTGCTCCGCCCACCACCTCCGGTAGACGGCGCACTCGGCGGTCACGTCCTCCACCACCTGGAAGAGCAGGCCGAGTTGGCGCTCGGCCAGCACCTCCTGAACGCCCGAGATCAGCTGCAGGAAGAACGAGTCCACGCCCAGACTCGCCGCGGGGCGGGCCACGACGAGGCCCACGGTGGCCGATCCCTCGCCCGACAGTGCGCGGGCGGCCGTGCTCGGCCGCCAACCCAGCTGTTCGGCGACGCGCCGGATGCGGTCCCGGGTGATTTCCGAGACGCCGGGGCGGTCGTTGAGCGCGAAGGACACGGCGCTCTCCGACACTCCGGCGCGCTGGGCGATGTCCTTCATGGTCGGCCGTCGCGCAGGTGTGCGCCGGGTCGGCGGTGTCGCCCCGCCCGGCGGCCCCTTCGGTGTCACCTGGTCTGCCCTCTCCCTGCGTTCCGCATGGTCCTCGAGGGGCGCGGCGCTCGCTCCTCCCCGGGGCATCCTAAGCCTTTCGACGGCACCGGTCGAACGAAGTTCGCCAGTGACTAAAGCGCTTGAGTTCAACGGCCCTAAAGCGCATTAGTGAAACATCTTCAATGCCTGTAAACACTGCTCTGACCTGCATGTATGGCGAAAGTTTGGGCAACTTCAAGCGAATGTATTGACTTTGCGTCGCGTGCATTGGAGGGTCTGCTGGGCGTACGCGGCCGGTGAGTCCACCACGGCCCCGGCACGTCCCGTCCGCACGCCTGGTCCGAGCAAAGGAGCCGTTCACCGTGCGCATTTCCCGCAGAGCAGTCACCGCTGCCGCCGTTGTCGCCGCCGTCCTTCCGCTGAGCGCCTGTGGAGGCCCGGCGCACACGCCCTGATCGGTGTGCTGCTGCCGGGCTCCGTCGCCGCGATGAACGTCCTGCTGATGCGCAACGCCTTCCTCAACCTCCCGCACGAAGTGGAGGAGGCGTCGGCGAAGGCGCTGTCAAGGGCCGACCCCGAGCCGCCACCCCGCACCAAAGAACCAGGAAACCCATACCGTATGCCTCACTCCCCGCTTCGC
Organism: Streptomyces sp. NPDC057486; assembly: GCF_042802415.1. Classification (NCBI taxonomy): domain Bacteria; kingdom Bacillati; phylum Actinomycetota; class Actinomycetes; order Kitasatosporales; family Streptomycetaceae; genus Streptomyces; species Streptomyces sp. NPDC057486. The sequence goes on from NZ_JBHVEE010000162.1 coordinate 7,783, forward strand.
TTCGGCGTCAACTACACGCCCAGCCAGGGCTGGTTCCACCACTGGCTGGACTTCGACCTCGACGCGGTCCGCGCCGACCTGGACTCGATCGCCGCACTCGGCCTCGATCACGTCCGGGTCTTCCCGCTCTGGCCGCTCTTCCAGCCCAACCGCACCCTGATCCGGCCGCGCGCCGTCGAACAGCTCGTCCAACTCGTCGACGCCGCAGCCGAGCGCGGCCTCGACGTCAACGTGGACGGACTGCAGGGCCACCTGTCGAGCTTCGACTTCCTGCCCGCGTGGACGCAGACCTGGCACCGGCGGAACATCTTCACCGATCCGGACGTGGTGGCGGGCCAGGCCGCTTACCTGCGCACGCTCGCCGCCGCCCTCGCCGACCGCCCCAATTTCATCGGGATGACGCTGGGCAACGAGATCAACCAGTTCTCGGGCCCTCCGCACCCCGACCCCGACCTCATCACCCCGGCGCAGGCGAGAAGTTGGCTGCGCACCCTGCTCGACGCCTGCGAGGAGGGGGCGCCCGGCAAGCTGCACCTTCATGCCGAGTACGACGCCGCCTGGTACCAGGACGACCACGCGTTCACCCCCGCCCACGCCGCCCGGATCGGCGCCGTCACCGCCGTGCACTCCTGGGTCTTCAACGGCACCGCCCAACGGCACGGCCGCACCGGTACCGCCACCGAGCATCACGCCGCCTACCTGATCGAACTGTCCAAGGCGTGGGCCGTCGACCCGCACCGGCCGGTCTGGCTGCAGGAGGTCGGCGCCCCCTCCCCGCTCATCCCCGCGGAGCACGCGGCCGCGTTCACCGAGGCGACCGTTGCGAACGCGCTGGACTGCGAGGACGTGTGGGGGGTCACCTGGTGGTGCTCCCATGACGTGTCCCGCTCCCTGGCCGACTTCCCCGAACTCGAATACGGGCTCGGTCTGTTGACCAACGACCGGCAGGTGAAACCGGCCGGGGAAGCCATCGCCCGGATGGTCGAGGCGCGGCGGGGGGCAGTCGCCCGGCCGACTCCCCGCACCACGGCCCTGGTGGTCGACACCGGCGACGACGAGACCGCACCCCGTCGTTCGACGTGCGCCCCCGGTGGCGCGTTCTTCGAGGCGTTCGCCCGGCTGACCGCGGACGGGGTCCGGCCCACGGCCGTCCTCGCCGGCCAGGCCGGGAACACGGAGCACCTGGCCGCGCGCGGCATCACCGAGGTCCTCACCCCGGACCAGGTCCGCTGACCCCGCCGGGTGCACCCCGCGCACCCGGCATCCGCCCCACCCGCCCGCACCCATGCTGACGCACGTGAGCACAGCAACACTCCATGGACCCTGTGGACGGTCGCCGGCACCGCGTCGGACTGCGAGTTCACCGGCATCACGGAGGTACCGGTTTCGGCCGGAACGAACCCCCATCGGCATGCGGGGCCTGCATCGGCCCACGGCAGGGCGGGCGGAGGCGACTCCGTTGCGTGCCACGGCATTCAACGCGCCCCAGGTGTACACCGGGGGTGTGTCCGGACGCTGACGTCTCGTCACGTGCTCGTGACCGTATTGATCAGGAAGCTCTACGCGCATTGCGAAGGTGATGCGACTGTCGGACTATTGCAACAGAACAGCCTGATGGACAGCGTGCTCCGCCGAGCAATAATCGCCACTGCGTGCGAAGAACGGATTCCGGTTGGCCGAAAGACACCGGGCAGTCGGTTGGGTGGACGGGAGCGGCACATGAACACGTCGGGGTCGGTCAAGGTCGCGGTCGTGGCACGGGGGGAGGTGGCTCGTGGAGGGCTCGCGGCCATGCTGGCGGAGGCCGCCCACGTGGACCAGTACTCCGTCTACGAACCCGAGGAGTTCACGGCGGCGGCCCCGGTGGACGCCATCCAGACGCTGGTCCTCTCCTGCGACGTGCTCGTGGTGTGGTGCGTGAGCGCCTTCGGGACCGGTGAGGACGCCTGGGCGGCCGAACTGGCCGCGGTGGTCCGCAGGAACGGGATCCGTGTGGTGCTGATCCTGCCCGGCGCCGAAGTGCAGCGGGTCGCGTCCGGCCAGGCCCTGCCCTGCGACGGCGTGCTGGACCAGGACGCCCTCACCACCGAGGGGCTGGACGACGCCCTGCGCAGGCTCGCCGACGGCGAGCGGCTGCTGCTCGAGCCGGCCACGGGGGCGCCGTCGTCGCGGTTCAGCGGCCAAGAGGCGCGGCCGCGCACGGAGCCGTCGATCGGGCTGCTCACCGAACGCGAGAGACAGGTGCTGGAACTGCTCGTCGACGGGTTGAGCAACAAGCAGATCGGACAGGCGCTGGGGGTGTCCGAGCACGTCGCCAAGCGCAGCGTGGCGGTCGTGCTGTCCAAGCTGAACTGTCCCAACCGCACCCAGGCCGTCGCGGTCGCCCTGCGCGAGGGGCTGGTGGGGACGGGCGAGTCGCTGCGCACGTGATGGGCACGGCGCCACCCATGCGGGGCCCCGCCGCACGGGTTGAAGGTCAGCGCCGTCCGTACCCCGCGTGCCCCAGCATCTCGGTCAGATCGGCCCGGCCGGCGATGCCCAGCGCCCGGTAGCTGCTCGTCAGATGGAGCTCGACCGCGCGCAGGCTGACCGACAGCTTCTCGGCGATCGCCTTGTTCGACCGCCCTTCGGCGGCGAGCAGCGCGACCCGCAGCTGAGCCGGACTCAGCTGAGCCCGGCTCAGCTTGGGCAGCGAGGCGAACATGGCGACGACCTCCTGGACTCGGGGGACCGGCCGCTCCCCGTCGGCACGCCCCGCCGCGACGGCCTCGTCCAGCAGACGCCGTCCCTCCGCAGGCCGACCGTCGTCGAGCAGGGCGGCGGACGTCTCCGCCGTCGCGCGCACATACCGTCTCCGGGCCGTCGAACCGGCGAGCACCCGCACCGCGGACTGCAGATGGGCGAGTGCCGGCAGGCCGGTGAGGGTGAGACCGGTCCAGAGGTGGACCGAACCGACCGTGCCCGGCGCGCTCCAGGCCCGGGCCTCCGCCAGGCTCTCGGCCGCCAGGCGCGCCGCGGCCGACGGGTCCACGGGCGCCAGCGCCATGGCGAGATGTGAACGCCACGGCACGACGGCGGGGTTGGGGCAGCCGAGGGCCAGCAGGATGCGGCCGCACTCGCGCAGGTGTGACGCCGCCTCGGCGGCGCGGCCGGTGTGCAGAGCGAGGAGGCCCCCCGCGAACAGCAACCGGCTCCCACCGACGCCGTGTTCGTGCCGGTCCGGCAGGGCTCCCACCAGCGCTGACTCGGCGAGGTCCGGGCGCCCGTCGCCCAGGGCCACGAGTGCCTCCGTCGCTGCCAGCCGCGGCAGACTCCGGGGATGCCAGTGTGTGCGGGGCACCTCTGCCAGCGCCTCGGCCAGCCGGGCCCCGGCCTCGTCCGGATCGTCGGTCCGCAGGGCGAGTTCGGCCAGGCCCAGCAGAGCCTGCCCGATCGCGGGGCCCACCGCGCGCCGCCGGGCCTCGGCCTCGATCCGCCGCAGCCCGACCCGCGCGAGGGCCACGTCCTCGGTGACGGTGAGCACTCTCGCCGCGACCAGCCCGGGAGCGAACAGCCCGGCCTCTGCCGGCTCCAGCGCGGCGACGGCGAGCCGCCGGGCCCTGCCGATCTCCCGTCCCGCGAGACAGTGCCGCCAGGCGGCGGCCGCGGCCTCGACCGCGTCGAGCGCGGGCCGCGATGCCCCGTCCGCGTGGTCAGGGGCAGCCGACGCTTCGGCCGGGCCCCTCTCCAGAGCAAGTTCCCGCAGACCGAGCAGGGTTCGTCGCTCCGCCGCGGGTGTCGTTCTCCGTGCCGCGGCCGAGTCGAGGGCCGCCGCCACGCCGCTTCCGCCGCCGCGCAGGAGCAGCCGGTCGGCGGCGAGCAGCCGTTCTGCGGACCCGTCGGGGCCGGATGTCTCCGTGAGCACGCGCCGGAAGCCGCGGTCGGCCGCCTCGGGCCGCAGGGACAGTCGCGCCGTCGACAGTGCCAGCAGCACCTTCGCGCGCAGCTCACCCGACGCCCCGCGGTCCAGCGCTTGTTCGAGGAAGGCGACCGCGTCGGCTTCGTCCCCGGGCCGCCGGGCGTGCACGCCCGCCGCGTACAGGGCAGCCGGTGCCCATGGCTCGGCCGTCCGGGAATGCGCCACGAGCCGGCCGAGAACCGGCTCGGGGACTCCGTCCCCGCGCCCGATCCGCACGGCGCGCTCATACAGATCGCGGCGCCGGCCGTCGTCCATGAGGCCCAGCACCCGGTCGGCCACCAGGGGGTCGTACAGCTGCGGGTGACCGACCTGGTCGAGCAGCCCGGTGCCGGCCAGCTCCGCACGGGCCCGCTCGCGCCACGGAGGAAGGATCCCTGCCAGTTCGCAGACCCGGTCGAAGGGGAGGTCGCCGTCCGCCACCGCGCTCGCCTCGACCAGTGCGACCGTCCGCCCGGACACGCGGGCCAGAGTGCGACGCACGTGACGCCTGCCCACCTGGTCGGCGAGCGCGGCGAATTCGTCCGGACCGGGCGCAGGCGCCGGCCACCACCGGAGAGCGGCGCACAGGACCGCCGGACTGCCGCCCGTCGCGGCCGTCGCCGCCGGCACGAGCGGACCGCCGGCCTCCTCGCCGTACGCTTCGACGAGCAGCACCCGCACGGCGTCGGCGCTCAGCGGGCGCAGGGCCAACTCGTATCCCGGCGGGCCGTCCGCGCCGAGGACCGCCGGGTCCGTGCCGGCCGTCACCCGCAGCAGGGGCCGTCGTCCCGCGCAGCCGGCGTCGTGCTCCTGACGGATCACGTCCTCGGCGTCGTCGACGAGGACCGCCAGCGGTGTGCCGGCCGGGCCGTACGCCGTCTGCGCCGACAGGTGCGACGCGAGGTCGCGGAGCCGTCGCGGGCCGGCACGCCGGGCGGGTGGGGTGACGATGTGCAGTCCGGCTCGCCGGGCGAGCGATGCCGCCTCGGCGAGCACGGCGGTGCGCCCGGTGCCCGGCCGTCCGTGCACGACGACGGTCGCCGCGCCGCCCTCCGCGACCTGGCGCACGGCCTGCTCGAGCAGCGCCAGGTGGGTCGACCGCTCGAGGAGCCTCCCGGACGCGTCGGCCGGGCAGGGAAGGGGCGGCGGGCTCAATGTTCTTCGCCCGGCAGACGTGCTGATCCGTGCGCACCCGGCGACGCGAGCCCGTGCGCGAGGCCGGCGCGACCGGTGACGCCGAGTTTTCGGTACACGCTGGTCAGGTGGTACTCGATGGTGCGCACGGTCAGGCAGAGGGTGTCGGCGATGGTCCGGTTGGTCGCACCGGCCGCGGCCATCTCCGCGACGGGCCGCTCGGCCTTGCTGAGTGCCACCGACGCGGGCCGGCCCCCCGCCGCCGCGAGCGCGACCCGTGCCTGACCGGCCACGGTGGTCAGGCCGCACCGCACGGCCGTCGCCCTGGCCGCGTGCAGCCGCCCGCGCGCGGCCTTCTCGTCGCCGAGCCGCAACAGCGTCGTGCCGAGACGCATCTCCGCGAGCGCGCGGGCATGGTGGTCGGAGCTGTCCTGCAGCACCCGTACGCTCTCGGCGAGCAGTTCCACCCGGTCGGCGCCCGTGGCCACCATGCCCCGGGCCAGCAGACTCAGCCCGGTGCTGCGGGGCGTCGGCCACCGTTCGGCGAGGTGCCGGCCGAGTTCGGCCCGTTCCGCCGCGTCGCCCGTCCGTCCCAGGGTCATGAGCAGTTCCGTGCTGTGCAGCCACCAGGTCGTGAACAGGGGGTTCTTGATGCCGGCGGCGGTGAGACCCGCCCCGCACCGCTCCATCAGCCGCAGGGCCTGCTCGGTCCGGCCGCGGCCGCGCTCGACCAGGCCCCTGGCCGTCAGGTGGAGGTGGTGTTCCCGGACGGAGCCGTCGAATGCGTGGCCGTCGAGCCGACGCAGGACCGACTCGGACCGGTCGAGATCGCCGCGGGCCACCAGCGTCAGGGCGAGGCTGATCGACGCCAGGCCGGTGCGCCCTGTCCGCTCCTGTTCCTCGGCGAGGCTGCTGGCGGCCAGCGCGGCTTCGACCGCGTCGTCCGCCCGGCCCGACTCCAGCAGCAGCAGCGCCCGGACCGACCCGGCGTGGCACTGGGCCCATGTCTCCTCGCGGCGCCGGCTGTCCGTGACGGTCCGGTCCAGGTGGCCGAGGGCGGTCGTGGTGTCGCCGGCCAGCGCGAGGACCTGGGCGGCGGCGACCCTCGCCCACGCGGCGCGCGGCCGGTCGGTTCGCAGGACCTGATGGGCGTCGGCGACCGCGGCGGCCGGGTCAGCGCCGGTCAGCGCGGTGCGCAGAGCGCGGGTGGCGAGCGCCAGGTCGTCCGTCGGGCCGCCGCAGGAGAGGGGCGACGCGCACTCCCGCAGCTCGCGCAGCAGCTCGCCGAGCCCTTCGGGCGTGTCGGGAGTGCGATGCGTCATGAGTGCGGTGAGCCGGTGCTGCCCGGCGGCGAGCGCCCGGGTCGGCGGGTCGTCGGTGCGGGACAGCACGCCGTCGAGATGCTCCAGGGCGGCCGCAGGGTCGATGTCGGTCAGCACTGCGGCCAGCTCTGTGCGGACGGCGAGGTCGTCGGGGGCGGACTCGTGGAGTTTGTGCAGATAGGTCGCGGCGGTCGCCGGGCGGTCGCGGCGCGCAGTGGCGGCCGCCTCCTTGAGCAGTGCTCTCATCCAGGGGCGGTCCAGCGCGCGGAGCCCCAGCAGCAGCTCGGCCACCTGTCCGGCCGGCCGCGCGGCGTCGTTGAGGATCTCGGCGGCCTGAGCGCGCAGTTGCTCGCCCTCGGTGTCGGGCAGTGCGGCCATCAGTGCGTCGAACTGTGGTGGCACGCACCGCGCGGGCATCCGCTTCGGGAGCAGCCCGAGATCCCGGGCCGCTTCCAGGAGCCGCCCGGTCACCTGGAGGGGAAGTCCGGCGAGGGGGCCGACGAGATGGGGGTCGGTGCTGCGCAGCAGCACAGCCGCCCGGGCCACCCGGAGCAGCCGGGATTCGCGCCGATCGAGGCCCTCGGCGTCCCCGGACGGCGGGGCGGCACCGGCCGGCCAGAGGTCCGATGCGTCGGTGACGGAGCAGCCGTCGCGCGTGATCAGTTCGTGGAACGCCGACGCTGCGGGCGCCGGGATGTCGGGTGCCAGGCTCAGCAGAACGGTCAGCGGCTCCTGGGCCGGGCCGCGCATCAGCCCGTCGATCCAACGGATCGTGCCCTCGTCGCACCACTGGGCGTCGCCGACGGCGAGCACCAGCGGAGCCTGGGCCGGTGACTTCGCGACCAGCTTCAGGGCCGCGTGCCGTGTCCTGTGCGGGGGTAATGGCTCACCGCCGCGCAGGCCGAGCAGCCGCCGCAGCACGGCGTGCTCGGCGCCGGCCTCGTCGAGGCGGCAGTCGACGCGTCGCACGCTCGGCTCCCGCCCGCACACGTCGCCGATGTGACGCACGATCGCGTCCACGGGCCGGCTGTCGACGGACCCGAACATCACCACGCAGCGGGTGCCGGAGCGGCCGACGGGGATCCGGCAGGACGGGCGGTGCGTGGGCGGGGAGCGGTCGAAGGCGGCGCCGGCAGGTAAGGACGTGGGTGGAAAAGCCGGAGGTGGGGTGGGGGGACGCGGGTGATCCAATCGGCTCCTCACGTGCTTACCATATGACAATTCTGTGTCGTGTGAAGATGGCCTCGTGTCGAGATCGTGAAGAGCGCGACGAGGGTTGTCCGGGCCCAACCGCCCACTGAGGATGCCGTGGTGAAGGATCTCGGCAATGACGGCGTCGTTCAGTCGCCCCGGTGAACGGAGACACCTGTGCCCCTCGTCGGCATGACGCACGGGTTCGCCTCGATCCGGGCGGCGATGAGCCGAGTGCGGGGCGGGGCCGCCGTGCTCGTGGCGGTCACCGGCCCGCCCGGCACGGGCCGTTCGGCCTTCCTGGACGCCGTCGCCGACCTCGCGGTGGAGGAGGGATTCACCGTCCGACGGGCATGCGGCGGCCGTCCGGGACAGGATCCCCCTTGCGTCCCGGTAGGTCCTCTCCCTCAGGCCGGACCCGCATCCGGCGCCGGCTTCCCGGCGTATCTCGTCGACGATCTGCAGTGGGCCGACAACACATCGCTGGCCCGGCTCACACGATGGTCCGCCGACCCGAGTCCCGTTCCGCTACTCACGGTGGTGACGGTGCGCGAGGGCGAGCCGTGCGCCGAACTGCCGCGCGTGCAGGGCTTGCTGGCGGCCGCGGATCCAGTGATCAGGACGGCCCCGCTCGGTCCGGAGGAAGTACACCCCCTGCTCGCGGAACTCGGCGTGCTCACCGGCGCGCAACTCTCGGCCTGGACACGTGCGACGGGTGGGAACCCGGCACTCGTCGTCTCGCTGCTCGACCGTGTGGACGCTGTGCACGAAGTCGCCCCCGAGCAGCTCCTCGACATCGCCCGCACCCGGCCGGCGCCCCGGAACCTGAGACTGCGGGTGGCCGCAGTCCTGAGCAGCCAGCCGGAGCCCGTCCGGCACCTGGCCTGCTGCGCCGCGATCCTGGGCGGCCCTGCCGAGCCGCGTGTCCTCGCCCGGCTCTCGGACCTGGGCCCGGCCGAGGAAGCCGCGGCCGCGCGCGCCCTGCTCCGCCTCGGCTGGAACGTGGAGCGCTGGACGCCACCCGTTCTGTGGGACTGCGTACGAGAGATCGCCGAGGACCGTCTGACCCTCGCCGACCGCGGCGAGATGCACAGCCGCGCTGCCGAGTTGCTCTACGAGGCCGGTTCTCCGCCCGATCGGATCGTCCCCCACCTCCTGGAGGTCGGTCCCGGCGAGTGGACCGGGACCGCCCGGGTGCTGCGCGAGGCCGCCGACGACCTGCTCCGCCGCGGGGACGCGGCCCTCGCGATCCACTGCCTTCGCCGCGCCCTGCGGGAGTTCCCGCCCGACAGCCCGGAGCGCGGCGCGTTCCTGGCGGCCCTGTCCGAGGCGGAGCAGGACACCGGGGCCCCCGCCATGCTCCGCCACGCCGTCCAGGCGAACCAGTTGCTGTCCTCGGACCGGGAGCGCGCCGCGGTCGTGGCGAACGTGCCGCTCACACTGTTCCTCACCGCCCCGCAGACGGCCCAGGTACTGGAATCCGCCGGAGAACCGGCCATGGCGGGCCCGGAAGCGGCGGACCTCGGGCTGCGGCTGGAGGCCCGTACGCGACTGCACCGGCTCGGCGCCCCGGGCGCCCCGGCGGCCGCGGTCGAGCGGCTGCGCGCCCTGACCCCGGGGCCCGGGCCCGGTACCGCCGCGCAGCGCGAACTGGTGTCGGTCCTGGTCTACGCGGGAATCCTCGGCGGACGGCTGCCCGCAGCCGAGGCGGCTGCCCTGGTGCGCTGGATGCTCGACCACGAGCCGGCCTCCGCCGCCTCCGTCCATGCCGCGCCGGCCCTGATGATCGCCTCCGGCACGGCGTCCGGGGTGGACGAACCCGTACGCGGCTGGCTGGACATGGCACTCGAAGCGGCACGAGGGCGCGGTGACGGGCGGCTGCAGACCCGGCTGCTGGGCTGGCGGGCACTGGCCGCCCTGCACGCCGGCCGGCTCGCGGACGCCTGGGCGGACGCGTCGGACGCCTGCGCGGCGGCCCCGGGCCCGCTGGAGGACGACGACTGGTCGGCGGTCGTCGGCCTGACGTCCGTGGCGCTCGAGACGCGCGACCCGCGGCTGGCCGACCGGCTGCGGTCCCTGCTGCGCGAACGCCAGGAGGCCGTCATACCGCTGACCGGCCTGGCCCGTCGGGCGATACGCGCACAGTCGGCCCCGGAACCCGAACTGCCCGCCCTGCTCTCCGACCTGCTTGAGGCGGCGCAGCAGGCAGAGGCGGCGGGTTGGTGCAACCGGACGCTGTTCCCGGTGGACCTGTGGTGCGTGTCCCCGTTGCTCCGCGTCGACCGGCCGCAGGACGCGCTCCGGCTCCTCGCCCGCGCCTGCGAGGCGGCTCGGGTCTCCGGCTCCCCGTACGACCTCGGCCGGATCCTGCGCATGTGGGGCACCGTCGTGGGCGGCCGGTATGCCTTGTCCCTGCTCGCCGAGTCGGTCTCCGTGCTCAGGGAAGGCTCCAACACGCTGGAGTTGGGCAGGGCGTTGACGGCGTACGCGAACCGGTTGCGCGACGCCGGGCGGCCCGGCTCCGCCGAGCTCCTCGCCGAGGCAGACCGGATCGTCGACGCGGCGGGCGAGTCGGCCCTCCGGTGCTGGGCCGGGACCCTCCGGGGTGATCCGAACAGCGCACTGCCGCCCGGTGGCGGCGCACTCAGCGACACCGAGCGCCGGGTCGCTGCCCTCGTAGCTCTCGGACACACCAATCAGGAGGTCGCGGCGGCGCTCGGCGTCACTCGGCGAGCAGTGGAGAAAACCCTGACCAGGCTCTACCAGCGACTGGGCGTGGAGGGGCGGACCGGGCTGCTTCCGGTGGTGCGGCGGATGGCGGGAAGAGCCGCCTTGTCCTCGGGGGTGCTTTCCGAGCGACTCTGACCGCCCGTCGAACCACCGGCGTTCCCCCACGGGCTCGGGCGGGCGGGGGCCCACGCAACCGCGCCGCGGGGCCGGCCGTGCAGGGCAGGACGGGCGGCCCCCGCTCGCCGGTTCCGGTCGCAGCACCAAGGGCTGTCCCGTAATCCCTGGTGGATCAGCGCGCGGCGTCAGATGCGGTGCATCGCAAGGCGGAGGACCGTCCTTATACTGGGCGTATTCGGGCGTTCCGACAACGCGGCGAGGTGCCGTAGCTGTCGTCGTACGCCCGCCAGGGATTACGGGACAGCCCTTAGCCGCATGCGTGCCGCACCGGTTGTCCCGCCCGGCCGCCACGCCGCCGGGCCCGGACCGGACGCCCCCGCTTCGGTGGCCGATCGGTGCACCAAGCGGGCTACCCCCTGGTATCCGGAGCCGCCCGCCGGGGCCCTCAGGTGCGGAGACAGCGCGTTGCGGACTCGTCCCGGCCGTCCCGGTGAACTCCGGTGAACCCGCACTCCGACGCGTGGTGTACGGCTGTCTCGTCCGCACCGGCCGGTGTGAGACGCCGCGGCCGCTCCGAACTGTGCGGCGAGGACCACAGTGTTGGGCGGAGCGCCAGTGTCCCCATTGCACGCCGTGGTTCGGCCTCATTAGTCTGCTCGGCGTCGGCCGGAATACAGGGAATGAGGAATGCGAGGACGGTTTGTCGTACATGGCCGAGGCGGAGAGCGAAACGAAGAGCGAGCTTCGGCAAGGGATCGAGGGGGACGTCTCTCATGCGGAATGACTTGCTGGGCTCCGTCGAAGAATTGCGCGAAATCGATCCTTCCTTGTTGAACTCCGAGATTCCGGGCGAGCAATACCGCGATGTTTTCCTTTCGCTGTTCGAGCGCTCCGGCATCGGCCTCGGGGTCCTGGATTCGACACTCCGGGTGCGGTCGATCAACAGCGCCTTGAGCACCCAGTGCGGAATGCGCCCCGAGGAGATGCGCGGGCGTGATTTCGCGGAATTCCTGAACCCGGGCGTGCGGCAGTACGCGTTGCGCCAGTTCGGCCGACTGGTCCGGGGAAGCAAGGCGTGCCAGGCTGATCTCTCCATCGACACCTGCTTCGACCGCACCGCGGTCTCCGGCGAACTCACCGCCTTCCCGGTGGAGGACGGATCGGGACGGGTGAAGGCGATCATGGTGCAGTTCACGCAGGGGGAGACGGCAGGCGACCACCATGCGCGCCCGGGGCAGCAGGGGAAGCTGACTCCCCTCAGCGCGAAGGTCCTGGAAGGCGTGGCGGCGGGGGATCCGACCGTGCGCCTCGCGGCCAAACTGTTCCTCAGCCGGCAGGGCATCGAATATCACGTCGGCGCCCTTCTGCGACAGTTCGATGTGCCCAACCGCACGGCGCTGGCGGCCAAGGCGTACTCGATGGGCATGTTCAGCATGGGCTGCTGGCCGCCCAGGCTTCGCCCCGGCTTCATCCGCTCCGACCCCCAGGGAGTGGACCGGGCGGGTGGCGAGACCCGCACGGAGGCCCGGCGCCCGTAGACGTTGATCCACAACGCTCGTTAGGCTGAAGCCTGATGTGTGGAGAGTCACCACTGTGACGCCGACGGGGTGGATGGTTGTCCGAGCGGACCGCCGCGCCGGCGTAGGGCTCTGAGCGCTACGGGGGCAAAGTGGAACTACTGGTGGTCGAGGACAACGAGCGGGTTTCGGCGGCCCTCCGGGCGGCGTTGGCCCAACAAGGCGTGGGTGCGGTGTGCGCGACCACCGGCAAGGCGGCGATGGAGCTGCTGGAGCGGGCACGTCCCGATGCAGTCCTGCTCGACCTGGGCCTCCCGGACTGTGACGGCTTCACTCTGTGCAGCAGGATGCGGGCGGCGAGCTCCATTCCGATCCTGGTGACGACCGCCCGTGGGGACCACGCCTCGTGCGTGCGCGGACTCGACCTCGGCGCGGACGACTACCTCGTCAAGCCCTACAACCTGGCGGAAGTGCTGGCCCGTTTACGCGCTGTGATGCGCCGTCATCGCCCTTCCGTGGTTTCGGTCGTCGACGATCCGCCCGGGGATCTGCTCCTGGCCGGGCCTGTGCGTATCGATGTGCGGGAGGAGGTCGTGCTGGTCGACGGCGCCCCGACCGATATGCCGGAGGAGGAGTTCGGGATTCTCGTCGCGCTGGCCCGGCGGCCCGGCGAGACGCTGTCCGCCGACCAGCTCGTCGACGAGATCCTGCGGACCCAACGGGCGAGGCTGGAGGCCTCGCTGCAGCACCACATCTCGTCGCTGCGTGAACGGCTCGGCGTGCCGTATCTGCTGGAGGCCGTCGAAGGAGGAGGGCATCGGCTGTCGATTCCCGGAGCCGTGTAAGCGATGGCGATCCGTCAGATAAAGGCGTCCGTCTGCTGTGTCCTGTTGTACTCGGCCCGGTCGTCCGCCGTCGAGCCGTCCCCCGAGGGCGATTGCGGTCCGGGACCGGTCGTCCTGGTCTATCTGGGCTCCCTGGTGGTGGTGGTCCTGGTGGGGCTGCGGTGGACCCGGCAGCGGCGTCAGCTGTGCGAGCTGGTGCGGGCGGCCCGCAGGATCGGCGACGGCGACCTGTCCGGCAGGGTGTCGGTGCACCCCCGGGCCCCGTTGGAAGTGCGGCGGCTGGCCGACGCGTTCAACGACATGGCCGACTCGGTGCGCACCTGTATGGAGAAACAGGCCGCGATCGTGGTGGACGTCTCCCACCAACTACGCAATCCACTGACCGTGTTGAGCCTTCGGATGGAGATGCTCTCCCTGAGCGTGGAGGGAAGGGGGCGTGAGGAGGCGGAGCTGATCCGCGAGGAGATGAACCGGCTGGACGTCATACTGGGCCGGCTCCTGGAGCTGGCCTCCTCCCGGACCACGCTCCCGGTACGGACGGGCCCGATGGCCGCAATGAACCTGGTCACCGACCGGGTCGTGGCATGGCGGCCGCAGGCCGAAACCCGTTCGCTCCGGCTCGTGGTCGCGGACGCGTCGTCGGCCGTCCTCTGCGTCGACGTGACCCTCGCGGGCTCGATCCTGGACACCTTGCTGGACAACGCCATCAAGTTCAGTCCGGAGGGAGGGCGGATCACGGTACGTCTCCGGGACGACGGGCCCATGACGACCCTCGAAGTCGTCGACGAGGGTCCCGGCCTCGACCCGGAAGACTTCGACCGCATCGGCGAACGGTTCTGGCGGAGCGCCACGACTCGGGAAGAGCCGGGCACCGGACTGGGGTTGAGCATCGCACGCGAGATGGCGGCAGTCATCGGAGGCGAGTTGACGTTCGCCGCGGCCGAACCCCACGGGTTGTGCGTGGGGCTCCGTCTGCCGCGGGCCGGCACCGGGTCCACCGTGCGCTCCCCGTCCGGCACGCGCGGTCGGCGCCGACCGGACTGAAACCGCCCGTCCGTTGCTCCACGCACCCGGAGCACCGGTCGGGTGCCGAGGTTTTGCCTGAGTGTGCGGGGCCGACGAGGTGCTTCCCAGGCTATCCGTCGCACGCGCCGCGCGACAACCAGGGATTCACCTAGTGTCTTGTGATTCCGTCAGCATTACTTGATCTTGTGTGGCAGGGTCTCTTGGTATGGAGCTGTCCGTGGAACAGGCCGCCGAGTTGCGG
>NZ_JBHVEE010000163.1:0-21205 GCF_042802415.1 Streptomyces sp. NPDC057486
GCCCCCACCTTCCCCGGGCGGAAGGTGGGGGCTCCGTCGTGCGTACGGGCGGGGTGAGGACCTACTTCGCCTCCGCCTTGAGCAGCTCGGCGAGCTCCTCGTCGGACTCCCGGCCCGGGGTCGGCAGGTTGAACTTGGTGATCGCGAAGCGGAAGACCGCGTAGTAGACCACCGCGAAGCAGAGGCCGACCAGGACCAGCATCCACGGCTTCGTCGCGATACCGAGGTTCAGGAAGAAGTCGACCGCACCGGCCGAGAACCCGAAGCCGTCCTTCATGCCGAGCGCCCAGGTCAGCGCCATGGACACACCGGTGAGCACCGCGTGGATCGCGTACAGCACCGGGGCGATGAACATGAAGGTGAACTCGATCGGCTCGGTCACACCGGTGACGAACGCGGTGGCCGCGAGGGAGAACATCATGCCGCCGACGACCTTGCGGCGCTCGGGGCGAGCGCAGTGAACGATCGCGAGGCAGGCCGCCGGGAGGGCGAACATCATGATCGGGAAGAAGCCGGTCATGAACTGTCCGGCCTGCGGGTCACCGGCGAGGAAGCGGGCGATGTCACCGTGGGCGCCGTTGTACTCGCCCGCCTGGAACCACGGGAACGAGTTCAGCAGGTGGTGCATGCCGACCGGGATCAGCGCACGGTTGGCGACACCGAAGATGCCCGCGCCGACGGCGCCGGAACCGACCAGCCACTCACCGAAGTTGTGAAGACCGGTGCCGAGGACGGGCCAGATCAGACCGAAGACGATGCCGATGACCAGACCCGCGAAGGCGGAGAGGATCGGGACCAGGCGACGGCCGCTGAAGAAGCCCGCCCAGTCGGGGAGCTTCGTCCGGTAGAACTTCTGGTACAGCAGGGCCACGACTATGCCGATCACGACACCGCCGAGCACACCGGCGTTGACCGGAGCGTCGCTCATGACGACCTTGCCGTCCACGACGCTCGCGACCTGGGGCAGGTTGCTGTCGGTGAAGGTGGCGAGCACCTTCTGGAAGACCAGGTAGCCGGTGACGGCGGCCAGGGCCGTCGAACCGTCCGACTTCTTGGCGAAGCCGATCGCGATACCGACGGCGAACAGCAGCGCCATGTTGTCGAGAATGGCCCCGCCACCGGCTGCCATGTAGCCGGCGAGCTTCGTGATGAAGGTCGGGAACGAGTCGCGGCCGAGCATGTCCGCGTTACCGAGCCGGACCAGCAGGGCGGCTGCCGGCAGCACCGCGACGGGCAGCATGAGGCTGCGGCCGATGCGCTGCATGACAGCCATCACGGCCGCGCCCTTCTTCTTGGTGGCCGCGGGGGCGGCGCTCGCCGTGGTCATCAACTTCCTCCATGGGACAAGGCGCCGCCGGGAACAGGGATCTTTTTTGGGGGCGACGACTCTAGAAACGTGACGGGCGCCACGTGGTCTGGACCACTCAGTGGTGTAGACCAGTTTTAGCACGGTGTGGGTTGTATAAGGAACCTGCAAATGTCGACTACTTCGCAGTAGCTCATCGATACATTCGGTGACATGGCGAAGGCCCCCGGACCGTGAGGTCCGAGGGCCTTTGCCGACCGGGCGCGGATCCCGGCCGGACAGCTATTTGACGAGGTCCTTTTCGATCTCCGCCTCCAGTTCGTCGGGCTCGCGCCCGGGGGTCTGGAGGTTGAATCCGGTGATGGCGAAACGGAAGATCACGTAATACACCACTGCGAAGCAGAGCCCGATCGGGATGATCAGCCAGGGCTTCGTGGCCAGACTCCAGTTGATGACGTAGTCGATCAGGCCCGCCGAGAAGCTGAAGCCGTCCTTCACGCCGAGCCCCCAGCTCACCGCCATCGAGACACCGGTGAGCACCGCGTGGATCACATACAGGAGCGGGGCGACGAAGAGGAACGAGTACTCGATCGGCTCGGTGATACCCGTCACGAACGACGTCAGGCCGACCGAGAGCATCATGCCGCCGACCGCCTTCCGGCGATGCGGTTTGGCGCAGTGGTAGATCGCCAGCGCCGCGGCCGGGAGCGCGAACATCATGATCGGGAAGAAGCCCGTGGTGAACTGCCCGGCCGTCGGGTCGCCCGCCAGGAACCGGTTGATGTCACCGTGCACGACCGTCCCGTCCGGCTTGGTGAAGTCACCGAACTGGAACCAGAGGAACGTGTTCAGGAACTGGTGCAGGCCGACGACCAGCAGTGCGCGGTTGGCGACGCCGAAGATGCCGGAACCCAGCCAGTTCAGATCGGTCAGCCACTTGGAGAAGCTGGTCAGACCGTCCCCGATCGGCTGCCACAGCCATGCGCACAGGGCCGCGAAGAGCAGCCCGACGAACGCCATGATGATCGGCACGAGCCGACGGCCGTTGAAGAAGCCCAGCCAGTCGACCAGCTTGACCCGGTGGTACCGCTGCCAGAACCACGCGGACAACAGGCCCATCACGATGCCCCCGAAGACCCCGGGGTTCTGGTACTCGGCGGCCGTCACCTTCGCCTCGGCAGTGACACAGGTGCCGAAC
Organism: Streptomyces sp. NPDC057486; assembly: GCF_042802415.1. Lineage (NCBI taxonomy): Bacteria > Bacillati > Actinomycetota > Actinomycetes > Kitasatosporales > Streptomycetaceae > Streptomyces > Streptomyces sp. NPDC057486. The sequence goes on from NZ_JBHVEE010000163.1 coordinate 2,505, forward strand.
CAGGTGCCGCCCGCGGTGAAGGTGGAACCCGGCGCGCAGTCCACCGGGAAGGCGTGCAGCACCGCGTAGTAGACGAGGAAGCCGGTCACCGCCGCGAGCGCCGTCGAACCGTCCGACTTCTTCGCCATACCGATCGCGACCCCGACGCAGAACAACAACGGCAGTCCGAGACCGGAGTCGAGGAGCGCACCGCCGGCAGCGGCGAAAACCTTGGCGACGTTGTTCCAGCCGAGCCCTTCGTCGCCGAACACGTCCGGCTGGCCGAGCCGGTTGAGAATGCCGGCCGCCGGCAGCACCGCGATCGGGAGCTGGAGGCTGCGTCCCATCTTCTGGAGGCCCTGGAAGAAGCCGTGCCACCACATTTTCCGTGGCGCTGTGGCGCTGCTCGAGCTCATCGGCATCCTCCCGGAAACAGACCACGTTTGGCGGTCGCCGCAAAGTGGTGTAGACCAGTTGCGGTACGGTGCGTAACCCGCCCGGAGGACAGGGCACCGGTGATCGTCATCATTGGTGATGATCAGGTTGCTCGCTCGCGAAGTTGGGCCAACCGTGCGTTACCGTGACGAAACGGACCCATGGTGGGCCGGCACCGGACGTGAAGAACCAGGGAGAACCACATGGCCAGCAAGGCTGAGAAGATCGTCGCCGGGCTCGGCGGGATCGACAACATCGAAGAAATCGAAGGCTGCATCACCCGCCTCCGCACCGAGGTCATCGACCCGAGCAAGGTCGACGAAGCCGCGCTCAAGGCCGCCGGGGCCCACGGCGTCGTCAAGATGGGTACCGCGATCCAGGTCGTCATCGGCACCGACGCCGACCCCATCGCCGCCGACATCGAAGACATGATGTGACGACCACTCGTTGAGCCGGCCCGGCTCCGCACCCCACAGGCCCCGATCCCATCGGAACGGGGCCTGCGGCACAACCCACCGGCCTCCCACTGCACCCCCCGCCGGCCCCCGGCACACCCCGACCGGCACCAACGGCCCAGCCGATAGGCTCGACGCCATGTCTCGTATCGACGGCCGCACCCCCGAAGAGCTCCGCCCCATCACCATCGAACGCGGATGGAGCAAGCACGCCGAAGGCTCAGTCCTCATCTCCTTCGGCGACACCAAGGTCTTCTGCACCGCCTCCTTCACCGAGGGCGTCCCGCGCTGGCGCAAGGGCAGCGGCGAAGGCTGGGTCACCGCCGAATACTCCATGCTGCCCCGCTCCACCAACACCCGCGGCGACCGCGAAGCCGTACGCGGCAAGATCGGCGGCCGCACCCACGAGATCAGCCGCCTCATCGGCCGGTCCCTGCGCGCGGTGATCGACTACAAGGCGCTCGGCGAGAACACCGTCGTCCTCGACTGCGACGTCCTCCAGGCCGACGGCGGCACCCGCACCGCCGCCATCACCGGTGCGTACGTCGCCCTCGCCGACGCCATCACCTGGGCCCAGGGCAAGAAGCTCATCAAGCACGGCCGCAAGCCGCTGATCGGTACCGTCTCCGCCGTCAGCGTCGGCATCGTCGACGGCACGCCGCTCCTCGACCTCTGCTACGAGGAGGACGTCCGCGCCGAGACCGACATGAACGTCGTCTGCACCGGCGACGGCCGCTTCGTCGAGGTCCAGGGCACCGCCGAGGCCGAGCCCTTCGACCGCAAGGAACTGAACGCGCTCCTCGACCTCGCCACCAGCGGCTGCGTCGACCTCAGCGCCATCCAGCAGGCGGCCCTCGCCCGCACGCTCGGCGAGTAGAGAAGCAACCACGTACGCACCACAGAGCGTCGATACGAGTACGGACGCACGGGTCGAACCGTGCGTCCGTCCGTGTATCCGCACCCGGGGAGGAACCGCACCATGGCCGAGGCCACCCGCCACCGCCGCATCACCGTCGCGCTGACCCTGACCGCTCTCACCCTCACCGCCGCGGCCGGCTGCGGCGCCGTCGACAAGGCCCTCGACTGCGTCCGTACCGCCGACGCCATAGCCACCAGCGTCGACAACCTCCAACAGGCCGTCTCCAACGCCTCGAACGACCCCACCCAGGCATCCGAGGCCCTCGACGAGATAGACAAGGAACTCGGCAACCTCGGCGACAAGACGGACAACGCCGACCTCTCCAAGGCCGTCGACGACCTCCAGACCGGCGTCAAGAACGTCCGCGACGCCATCGACAAGGGCGACGCCACCCCGGACATCACCCCGGTCACCGACGCCGCCAAGGAGATCGGCAACGTCTGCACCTCATAGCGGACGCCGCCCGGCACCCCGCGATAATCGGCACATGACCCGCCTGATCCTCGCCACCCGCAACGCCGGGAAAATCACCGAACTCCACGCGATCCTCGCCGACGCAGGGCTCACCCACGAGCTCGTCGGCGCGGATGCGTACCCCGAGATCCCCGACGTCAAGGAGACCGGCGTCACCTTCGCCGAGAACGCCCTCCTCAAGGCACACGCCCTGGCCCGGGCCACCGGCCACCCCGCGATCGCCGACGACTCCGGCCTCTGCGTCGACGTACTCGGCGGCGCCCCCGGCATCTTCTCGGCCCGCTGGGCCGGCACCCACGGCGACGACCGTGCCAACCTGGACCTGCTGCTGGCCCAGCTCTCCGACATCGACGACACCCACCGCGCCGCCCACTTCGCCTGCGCGGCGGCGCTGGCCCTCCCGGACGGCACGGAACGCGTGGTCGAGGGCCGCCTCCTGGGCACCCTCCGTCACACCCCGGCCGGCACGAACGGCTTCGGCTACGACCCGATCCTGCAGCCCGAGGGCATGACCCGGACCTGTGCGGAGCTGACCCCGGCGGAGAAGAACGCGATCAGCCACCGCGGGAAGGCGTTCCGGGCACTGGTGCCGGTGGTGCGGGAGCTGGTGGGGTGACGACGGCAGCACTCTGAAAGCCCGGCTCGCAGGGATTGCGAGCCGGGCTTCTGTGCAGAGTGCGCGAGGAGGGACTCGAACCCTCACGCCGCTAGGGCACTGGTACCTAAAACCAGCCTGTCTCACCAATTCCAGCACTCGCGCGCCCCGCCATCCTACAAGGGCCGGTCGGCCGGGCGGAGGGCTCTCGTGCATGGAGAGGTCACTACGTGGAGATGCGCGGTTTGCTCTTCCGGTTGCGGCACCATGTGTCGGTGAGGGCATGGCAGTTAGGGCACAGGTAGCGGAGATTTCCGGCCCGGTTGTCGAGCCAATCGCCGCTGATATGGTCGATCTGAAGCGTGATCGGCTGCCCCTGCCATTCGCCCGGATTGCCGCAGGCATCGCATCGGTACGGGATGCCGACTTCTTGCAGTGCGCGGTGCAGCCTTGTTCGGTTTGCACGCGATGACCCCTGCGGCATGACCACAAGTGTTGTTGATGCGATCGACTTCGACTCACACGCGCCGGTCGAGCCTGAGGCCCAGGGGCGACGCCTGAAATGGCTGGTGTTCAGCTCGAGTTGGGCCACCCTGCGCCTTATCCGCCGATGGTTCGTATCGTTCACCTCAAGGCCGAGCAAGCGCATGACGTCCGCGTAGCTGGTGGCCTTCGGTACAGCGGCACGCAGGGCGTCCTCCGGGATGACCAGGCGAGCGTTGCGGAAGTGCGAAGTGTCGATTCCGTTCCTGCGGAGCATCCCTGCAACGGCAGCGCGCGATTGGCTGTCGTCGCGCACTCCGAGCTCTCGTGCCACTCCGCGAATGCTCTCGGCCGAGGCGGCGGCCGTCCGTAGCTCCTCCAGGGTGAACAAGTGGCCCAGCTGGGGGCGGCCCATACCGGGGAAGTGACTGACGTCGATCCCTGCGGCCGCGATGCGACGGCTTATGTGGGACAACGTTCCGGATGCCGGAGTCGCCCCCAGTTTGTTGACGACCTTGCGCAGCGACGATGAGGTTGCGGCAGCGGCTGCGATGGCCTCGTCGGTGTACTTACGCCAGGGACTGCGCTTCTTGAAGTGGCTGGCGTCGAGACCGAACCCGGCAACCTTCTTCTGGAGGGCGCGTCGCCGGCCGCCACTCGGCTTGAGGTCGAGGCGACGCATCAGGTCCGTCCAGTTGGTTGAGGCGGCCACGGCTTCAGCAAGCACTTCCCGGCCACCCGTTTCGAGCAGCGCAAGGGTGTATCGAACCGTCATCGATCGCCTCCGTTCCCGACCGCGCGTTCGCGGTCTCGTACGGAATAACGAGCCGTTTATCGGAGAGCAACGTCCGATAAACGAAATGAAGCGGAACGGCCCGCACCCCTTCAGCCGAAGCGGTACGGGCCGTTCCCGCGGACGGGGTCCGGGTTCAGAACTTCGGCTCGGGAGCCTGCGCCGCGCACAGCTGCGCCGCCTCCGCCTCGGTCTCCACCGAAGGCGGCGAGCCGTCCAGCGGCTGCTGGGCAGTCTCCTTCATGCAGGCCACCGCGATCACGCCGACCAGGGCCGCCGCCATCGCGTAGTAGGCCGGCATCAGGTTCGTACCGCTCCAGCTGATCAGTGCCGTGATCACCAGCGGGGTCGTACCGCCGAAGAGCGAGGCCGAGAGGTTGTAGCCGACCGACAGGGAGCCGTAGCGGACCTGGGTGGGGAAGAGGGCCGGGAGCGCGGCGGACATCGTGCCGAGCATGCAGACCAGGGAGAGGCCGAGCATCACCATGCCGATCGTGATGGCCGGGATGCCGCCCTGGCGGATCAGCAGGAAGGAGGGGAGCGAGAGGCAGAGGAAGCCCAGCATTCCCGCCATCAGCAGCGGCTTGCGACCGAAGCGGTCGGAGAGCTTGCCGACCTGACTGATGATCAGCATCAGGGCGACCATGACGGCGAGCAGGACGAGCAGGCCGTGGGTCTCGCTGTAGCCGAGTTCGTCGGAGAGGTACGTCGGCATGTACGACAGCAGCATGTAGTCGGTGATGTTGTACGCGCCGACCAGGGCTATGCAGAGGATCAGCGTCGGCCAGTACTGCCGGAAGATCTTCGCGAGGTCGCCCTTGGCGGTGGTCTCGATGCCGTCCGAGGCCTCGGAGGCCTGCGCGGTGCCGCCCTCCAGTTTCTGGAAGGCCGGGGTCTCGTCGAGGCGCAGTCGGAGGTAGAGGCCGACCAGGCCGAGGGGGCCCGCGACGAGGAACGGGATGCGCCAGCCCCAGGCTTCCATGGTGGGGGTGTCGAGGACGGCGGTGAGCGCGGTGACGAGGCCGGCTGCGCCGACGTAGCCGGCCAGGGTGCCGAATTCGAGGAAGCTGCCGAAGTAGCCGCGGCGCTTGTCGGGGGCGTACTCGGCGATGAAGGTGGAGGCGCCGCCGTACTCCCCGCCGGTGGAGAAGCCCTGGATCAGCCGGAAGAGGATCAGCAGAGCGGGCGCCCAGAGGCCGATCGAGGCGTGGGAGGGGATGACGCCGATGGCGAAGGTGCCGACCGCCATCATGATCATGGTGAGGGCGAGGACCTTCTTGCGGCCGATCCGGTCGCCCATGGGACCGAAGAACATTCCGCCGAGCGGGCGCACCAGGAAGGCGACCGCGAAGGTGGCGAACGACGAGAGCAGCTGGGTGGTGTCGTTCCCTGACGGGAAGAAGACGTGCCCCAGAGTGACGGCCAGGTAGGAGTAGATGCCGAAGTCGAACCACTCCATGGCGTTGCCGAGGGAGGCCGCCTTCACTGCCCGCTTGACTGCCCGGTCGTCGGTGACGGTGATGTCGGACCGGCGCAGCCTGGGGTTCTTGCGCTGCCGGATGGCGCGGAAGAGGGTGGGGTGGCGCTTGACCGCTTCCGGGTCGGTCACCTGCTGAAGGTCGGAGGCCGCCATGGCCGGGTCCCTTCCTCGGTGGGGTGTTCCAGGAAGGGCTTCTGCGCGGTCATGGCGGTCGCAAACCGATGGGGAGTGAAAATGCGACGCCCGTCACAGGGGCGTGGTGTCGGTCAGATGCCGAGGTCCTTGATGATTTTGGCGACGTGGCCGGTTGCCTTGACGTTGTAGAGGGCGCGTTCGACCTTGCCCTCCTCGTCGACGACGACGGTGGAGCGGATGACGCCCGTCACCGTTTTGCCGTAGAGCTTCTTCTCGCCGAATGCGCCGTAGGCCTGGAGGGTCTCCTTGGACGGGTCGCCGACCAGTGTGACCTTGAGGTTTTCCTTCTCGCGGAACTTGGCGAGCTTCTCGGGCTTGTCGGGGGAGACGCCGATGACGTCGTATCCGGCGCCGGCCAGCAGCTCCAGGTTGTCCGTGAAGTCGCACGCCTGCTTGGTGCAGCCGGGGGTGAGGGCGGCCGGGTAGAAGTAGACGATGACCTTGCGGCCCTTGTGGTCGGCGAGCGAGATGTCGTTGCCGTCGGCGTCGGGGAGGGTGAAGGCGGGGGCGGTGTCGCCGGGCTGGAGTCGCTCGCTCATGGTTCTCCTCAGGGGCGGGTGCGGTGTACGGCACCGAGCGTAATAGGGGTGCCGCCGGGTGTGCGGGCGGCCGAGCTGACAGACTGTCGATGAAGGTTTACCGGACGAGGACCACGGAGGCGGCGCAGTGTCGGATGCCAGGACCCCTGCGCAGATCGAGGCGGACATCATCAGCAGGCGTGAGCAGCTTGCGGTGGTGCTCGATGAGATCGGGGTGCGGATGCACCCGAAGACGATCATCGGTGATGCGAAGGCCAAGGCTGCCGAGGCCGTGGACCGGACGGCCGGGCGGGCGTTCGTCGCGGTGAATCGGACGGTGTCGGACGTGAAGGCGCAGTTCGTGTCGGAGGATGGCGCACCGCGTCTGGAGCGGGTGGTTCCGGCTGCGTTGCTGGCGGTCGGTGTGATGGGGCTGGTTGTGGTGTCGGTAAGGCGCAAGAAGCGCTGAGAAGGCCGACCCCGGGGGCGTGCGGGACGGCTGCGGGCAGGTAGGTTTCGGGTCGTGAGCGAGAACACCGACGACAAGCTGCCCATTCGCATGCTGCATGACCGCGTGCTGGTCCGGTCCGATACGCCTGAGGGCGAGCGGCGCTCGGGCGGCGGCATTCTGATTCCGGCGACTGCTGCGGTAGGGCGCCGGCTGGCCTGGGCCGTGGTGGTTGCGGTCGGCCAGAATGTGCGGACGGTGGAGCCGGGCGACCGGGTGCTGTACGACCCGGAGGACCGTGCCGAGGTCGAGGTGCGGGGTGTGGCGTACGTGCTGATGCGGGAGCGGGATCTGCATGCGGTGGCGGCGGACCGGTTCGAGGGTTCGGTGGATTCGACCGGGCTGTATCTGTAGCTCTGTTTCCTGCGAGACGTGTGGTGTAAGGCCTGGTGACCGGCGTCACCAGGCCTTTTGCATGATCTTTGCTATGTTGGTGGCGTCCCGACGAGACGCGCCGTACCGGGCTTCCGCAAAGACGACGCACCTGTGATGTCCGTGTGTGTCGTGTTCGGAGGTGCCGTCGTGGCGTGGGTTCTGCTTGTTGTTGCCGGTCTGCTGGAAGTGGGCTGGTCGATCGGGATGAAGTACACGGATGGGTTCACCCGGTTGTGGCCGAGTGTGTTCACCGGGTTCGGGATCGTGGCCAGCATGGTGCTGTTGTCGCAGGCGGCGAAGTCGTTGCCGATCGGTACGGCGTACGGCGTGTGGGTCGGTATCGGTGCGGCGGGGGCGGCGATACTCGGCATGGTGGTGCTGAATGAGCCGGTGACCGCCGCCCGGATCTTCTTCGTGTCTCTGTTGCTGGTGGCTGTGGTGGGGCTGAAGGCGACGTCGGGGCACTGAGAGGCGCCCATTTTGTGAGCTCCTCCAAGCCCCGTGTCACTCGGTTTGGGTCGGGCGGGCGCCGCCGGCGCCCTCGGGGAGGAGCTCTTCGATGCCGCCGTTGTCGCCGCCGAGGGTGTCCGTGCCGTCGTCGGCCGGGGGGCCGGTGGGCGGTGCCGAGGTGGCGGGGCCGCTGGTGGCGGGGCTGGTGGGCGGAGTGCTGGGCGGGCCGCTCGGCGGCTGGCTGGACGGTGTCCCGGACGGGGTGCCGGTGTCGGTGGGGCCGGTTCCTTCGTCGGTGGGCAGGGCGGATTCCTCGGCGCCGCTTTCGAGTTCGAGGTCGAATTCTTCGATGCTGCTGCCGCTGAGTGCGGCGCCGGTGTATTGGGCCCAGGTCTGGGCGGGGGCACCGCTGCCGTTGACGCGGGACAGGCCGAGTGCTCCGTAGAGCGGTTTCTGTACGCCGGTGTCGGGGTCCTGGCCCATGACGGCGATGACGGTCGCGAGGTTCGGGGTGTAGCCGGCGAACCAGGCGGCTTTGTCCTCCTCGGCGGTGCCGGTCTTGCCGGCGGCGGGGCGGCCGGCGCCCTGGGCGGCGGTTCCCGATCCGTTCTCGACGACGCTCTGCAGGATCGCGGTGGTGGTGTCGGCGGCTTCGCGGCTGACGGTCCGCTTGGTGTGACGGCCGGGGAGTGAGAGCTCCTCGGCGTCCTTGCTGATCTTGTCGACGAGGGTGTAGGTGCCGTGCCTGCCGTGGTTGGCGAGTGTCGCGTACGCCTGCGCCATGTCGAGGACGCTGGCGGTGGCGGTGCCGAGTGCGATGGACGGCGAGGCGGTCAGGTCGGGCGTGTTCTTGGGGATGCCGAGGTCGATGGCGGTGCCTTCGACGTTGCCGGGGCCGACGTCCTCGGCCATCTGTGCGTAGACGGCGTTGACGGACTTGTCGGTGGCCTCCCGGACGGTGATGGGTCCGTAGTCGGTGTCGTCCTCGTTCGCGGGGGCGTATCCGGTGGGTCCGTTCGGGCCCTGCACCATGCGCCTGTTGGTGCCGTCGTAGATGGTGTTGGGGGTGATGCGCCGGCCGTCCTGGGTGGTGGACCGGTTGGCGACGGCGGAGGTGAAGACGAACGGTTTGAAGGTGGAGCCGACCTGGTAGTCGCGACGGGTGGCGTTGTTGACGTACTGCTTGGTGTAGTCGATGCCGCCGTACATGGCGACGACCCGGCCGTTCGAGGGGTTGATGGAGGCGCCGCCGACGCGGACGTTGCGGTCGGCCGGGCGCTCCTTGCTCGTCATCGACATCACGTTGTCGTTGACGGCTTTGACCAGGGCGTTCTGTTTCTTCTTCTCCAGTGTGGTGGTGATCCGGTAGCCGCCGGTGGCGAGCGTCTTCTCGTCGATGATCTTGTGAGTGGTGAGGTAGTCCTTGACGGCCTGGACGATGTAGCCGCGCTGTCCGGAGAGTCCGGTGGCGGGCTTCACCTTGTCGGGCACGGGGAACTCCATGGTGGCGCGCTCGGATGCGCCGAGCCAGTTCTCCTTGACCATGCCGTCGAGCACGTAGTTCCAGCGGGCGACGGCCGCGGCCTTGTTCTCGGGGTGGACGACGACGTCGTATGCGCTGGGGGCGTTGAGCAGGGAGGCGAGGTACGCGCCTTCGGCGGTGGTGATGTCGCCGATGTCCTTGCCGTAGTACGCCTGGGCCGCTGCCTGGATGCCGTAGGCGTTGCGGCCGAAGTAGCTGGTGTTGAGGTAGCCCTCCAGGATCTGGTCCTTGCTCACTTCGCGGTTGAGCTTGATCGCGATGAAGAACTCCTTGGCCTTGCGCATGACGGTCTGTTCCTGGCCGAGGTAGTAGTTCTTGACGAACTGCTGAGTGATGGTGGAGCCGCCCTGAGTGCCCTTGCCGGTGAGGGTGTTCCAGCCGGCGCGGGCCATTGCCTGGATGTCGACGGCGCGTTCGGAGTAGAAGTTCCGGTCCTCGGCGGCGAGGACGGCGTGCTGGACGCTGAGAGGGACCTGGGCGAGCTGGATTTTCTGCCGGTTGACCTCGCCGTCGCGGGCGATGAAGCTGCCGTCCTTGTAGAGGTAGACGTTGGACTGCGCGGTGGCGGTGGGGTTGGCGCGCGGGATGCCGACGAGCTGGTATCCGGCGATGAATCCGCCGATCAGGACCAGGGCGATGACGAGGAGCGTGGCGAGCGTCACCCGCCAGGTGGGGACGGCGCGGCGCCAGCCGGTGCGTCCGGGGCGGCTCTTGCTCGCCTTCTTCTTCCCGCCGGGGGTGGCTGGGCCTGCGGGGGCGCCGGTGCCGGCAGAGGGGTCCCTCGGGGCCCGGTTCCCGTTGCCGGGCCCCCCGCTCTGCTGCTGTGGCTCGTCGCTCATATCGGTGGAGACTCCTCGGCCGCGGTCAGTTCCCCCATAGTGCCCCTTTCTGTGGAATAAGCCCCGGATCGACCCTGGACCGACCTGCGATCGCTCCTGGATCGACCGCCGAAAAGCGGTCGCGGTGCCTGTTTCCGGTGCACTAGGGTCGTGCGCTTTGGTGTCCAACGCGGTTGGGCGCACGGTTGCGAACGAGCGCGGGGGTGATGGGGATGCGGTTGTACGCGGTGGTTGCGGCGGGCGGGTTCCGGCGCCATGCCACCTACCGGATCGCGACGGCGGCGGGGGTGTTCACCAATACCGTCTTCGGTTTCGTCCTGGCGTACACCTATACGGCGTTGTGGGACGAGCGTCCGCAGCTCGGCGGCTACGACATGTCCCAGGCGCTCACGTATGTGTGGCTGGGGCAGGCGCTGCTGGCGACCTCCGCGATGATGGGCGGCGGTTTCGAGGACGAGTTGGTCGAGCGGATCCGCACCGGCGATGTGGCGGTCGACCTCTACCGGCCGGTCGATCTTCAACTGTGGTGGCTGGCCGGGGACTTGGGGCGGGCTGCGTTCCAGTTGCTGGCGCGCGGCGTCGTGCCGATGCTGCTCGGCGCGCTGGCGTTCCCGCTGGCTCTGCCCGGTTCGCCCGGGGTCTGGTTGGCGTTCCTGGTCTCGGTGACGCTCGGCGTCGTGGCCAGTTTCGCTCTGCGCTATCTGGTGGCGCTCTCCGCGTTCTGGCTGATGGACGGGTCGGGCGCGGCGCAGATCGCGTTCCTGGCGGGGCTGTTCTTCTCGGGGTTGTTGCTTCCGCTGACGTTGTTCCCGGGTGTGCTGGGCGAGGTGGCGCGGGCGTTGCCGTGGTCGTCGCTGCTTCAGGTGCCGGCCGATGTGTTCCTCGGGAAGCACGCGGGGTGGGGGCTGGTGGAGGCGTTCGCCTTCCAGGGCGGCTGGGCGCTGGCGTTGTTGCTGGCGGGGCGGTTGGTGCAGTCGGTGGCGACACGAAGGGTGGTGGTTCAGGGTGGCTGAGGTCACCGAGGTCCCCAGGGCCGTCGAGGTTCCCGATGCGGTGTTCGCCGAGCGGCCGAGGCTGGTCGAAGGGGTTCGTGCGTACGGACTGATTGTCGCGATGTGGCTGCGCTCGACGATGGCGTACCGTGCCTCGTTCGCCATGACGGCGTTCGGGAACTTCGCGGCGACGAGCTTCGACTTCGTCGCGATCCTGCTGATGTTCGCGCACGTCGACGAGTTGGGAGGCTACACGCTGCCGGAGATCGCCCTGCTGTACGGGGCTTCGGGCACAGCGTTCGGGCTGGCCGATCTGATGCTGGGGTCGATGGACCGGCTGGGCCGCCGGGTCCGGGACGGCACGCTGGACACGCTGCTGGTGCGCCCGGTTCCGGTGCTGGCCCAGGTCGCGGCGGACCGGTTCGCGCTGCGCAGGCTGGGGCGGATCACGCAGGGGCTGCTGGTGCTCGGTTACGGGCTGGCGGCGCTGGACATCGCGTGGACGCCGCTGAAGGTGGTGATGATCCCGCTGATGCTGCTGAGCGGGGCGGCGATCTTCGGCGCGGTGTTCGTGGGCGGGGCGGCCTTCCAGTTCTTCGCGCAGGACGCGGCGGAGGTGCAGAACTCCTTCACGTACGGGGGGAACACGCTGCTGCAGTACCCGCCGACGGTCTTCGCGAAGGAGCTGGTGCGCGGGGTGACGTTCGTGGTGCCGCTGGCCTTCGTGAACTGGCTGCCCGCGCTGTATGTGCTGGGCCGGGAGTACCCGCTGGGGCTGCCGGAGTGGGTGGCGTTCCTGCCGCCGGTGGTGGCGGGGGTGTGCTGGGGGCTCGCGGGTGCGGCGTGGCGGGCGGGGCTGCGCTCGTACCGGAGCACGGGCAACTGAGGACGAGCGGAGCGAGGTCGGGGCATGGCTACGGGTACGGGTTTCATTGAGCTCGACGGTGTCGAGAAGGTCTTCGAGGTGCGTCGCAGGACGGGTTTCCTGCGCAGCGAGCGGCGCGAGGTCCGTGCGGTCGACGGGATCGGCTTCCGGGTGGAGCGCGGCGAGATGGTCGGTTACATCGGTCCGAACGGCGCGGGCAAGTCGACCACGATCAAGATGCTGACGGGCATCCTCACTCCGAGCGGCGGGCGGCTGCGGGTCGCCGGCATCGACCCTTCCAGGGAGCGTACGAGGTTGGCGCACCGGATCGGTGTGGTCTTCGGTCAGCGCACCACACTGTGGTGGGATCTGCCGCTGCGCGACTCGTACCGGCTGGTGCACCGGATGTACCGGGTCCCTGACGCCCGGTTCCGGGAGAACCTGGACCGCTGTGTCGAACTCCTGGATCTGGGGGCGCTGTTGGATGTGCCGGTGCGGCAGTTGTCGCTCGGGCAGCGGATGCGCGGCGACATCGCGGCGGCTCTGCTGCACGATCCGGAGGTGCTGTATCTGGACGAGCCGACGATCGGTCTGGATGTGGTCTCCAAGGCCAAGGTCCGGGGATTTCTCCGGGACTTGAATGCCGAGCGGGGTACGACGGTGCTGCTCACCACTCACGATCTGACGGACATCGAGCAGCTCTGCCGGCGGGTGATGGTGATCGACCACGGCCGGCTGATGTACGACGGTGCGCTTGCAGGGCTGCATGAGGTCGGTGAGAGCGAGCGCACGCTGGTCGTGGATCTGGAGCGTGAACTCCCGCCGATCCGCCTGGAGTCGGAGCCTTCGGTGCGTACGGTGAAGGTGGAGGGGCCGAGACAGTGGCTGGCCTTTCCGGCGTCGGGTTCGGCGGCACCGCTGGTGGCGCGGATCGCTGCGGAGTATCCGCTGGTGGACCTCTCGGTGCGGGAGCCGGACATCGAGGCCGTGATCGCGAAGATGTACGCGTCGGCCGAGGCGCGTTAGATCCGGGGCGCGGTGGGTCCGGGGCGCGGTGGGTCCGGGGCGCGTTGGGTCCGAGGCGTGGTGGGTCCGGGGTGCGGTGGATCGGTGACGTGAGCGGGCGCGTTCAATAGGCTGCGCGGTATGACGAGTGAACTTCCCGACATGCGTGCTTCCGATGCCGAGCGTGAACGAGTTGCCGAGGTGCTGCGCGAGGCGGTGGCCGAGGGGCGTCTGCAGATGGAGGAGTTCGAGCAGCGGCTCGATGCGGCCTACAAGGCGCGTACGCATGGGGAGTTGGAGCCACTGATCCGCGATCTTCCGGCACCGGGCGGTGCGGTGGCGCCGGTGCGTGCGGGCAGCGCGCCCGCGCGCACCGGTTCGGCGGGCGTCGACTGGGCGGAACGTATCGGCGGTCCCGCCACGTCGAAGGGCGCGTTCGCCATCTGGGGCGGGTTCGGGCGCAAGGGTGGGTGGACGGTGGGCCGGACGTTCACCGCGTTCACGATGTGGGGCGGCGGCGAGATCGATCTGCGCGAGGCCCGTTTCGAGGACCGCGAGGTCGTCATCCGCTGTTTCACGATCATGGGCGGGATGCGCGTGACGGTCCCGCCGGAGCTGAATGTCGAGGTCAGAGGCGTCGGCATCATGGGGGGCTTCGGGGACCGGGCGACGGGCGAGGGCGTTCCCTCGCCGAGCTCCCCGCGGGTGCGGATCACCGGGCTCGCGTTGATGGGCGGGGTCGGTGTGGAGCGCAAGCGGACGAAGGCGGACAAGGAGCGGGCCCGGCAGCTGAAGAAGGGCACCGGGGACGCATGAGCCCGTCCGGCGTGTGAGGACGCGCCGCCCACCGCGTCCTGCTCTCAGAGCCGGCCGGACACCGGAGCCTCCTGGTGCAGGCTCCGCAGGTCCACCTGCTGGCCCAGCTGCAGATATCCGGCGTCGTTGAGATGCAGATGGTCGCCGCGGTCGTACGCCGGGCGGAGCCGGCCGGGTCGGTACGGGTCGCGTGCCGCCCGGTCGAAGTCGACGACCTCGTCGAAGACGCCGCCTGCCCGGATCAGCTCGTTGACCCGCATCCGTACGGCGTCCCGCCCGGGTGTCCAGGTGGGGTACCCCTCGTACGGCATCAGAGTTGCCCCGACGACCCGCAGCCCGCGCGCGTGGGCGCGTTCCGTCATGGCCCTCAGGCCGTCCACGATGTGTTGCGGGTCCTGCTCCTGCGGGAACTGCTGTACGTCGTTGATGCCGAGGGCGATGATGACGGTCTTCACGTCGGCGACGCCCAGTACATCGCGGTCGAAGCGGGCGAGCGCCCGCTGACCGCGGCCCTGGCCGTCGCGCAGGATGCGGTTGCCGGCGATGCCCTGGTTGACGACCGCGTAGCGCCCGCGCAGCCGGTCGGCGAGGACGTCGGTCCAGCGGCCGTTGGCGTCGAGGGCGGAGCCGGTGCCCGCGGTGAGCGAGTCGCCGATGGCGACGACTGCTCCGGCGGCGGAGTCGTTGCGGACGTCCACGGCGGTGAGGTAGTGCCACACGTTGGTCTGCCGGGTGCCGCGCTCGTCCGCGAGGTACGAGGTCTGGTGGCTGTTCGGGTGGACGGTGACGGGTCCCTCGGCGGTGGGTGTGCGGAGGGCGACGACGAGATCGGAGTCGGCGTCGACGGGGACGACGACCGGGTCGCTGACGACCTGTCCGCCCGCGGCGATGGTGACGGAGGGGGCGCCGCGGAAGGAGACGGGACGGGTGTTCACCGTGGTGCGGTCGACGAGCAGAGGGCGCGTACCGAAGAGGTTGGAGAGGGTGATGCGGGCCGCGTCGCCGCCGATACTGGTGTGGACGACGTTACGGATGGTGCGCCGGGTGAGGTCGTGTCCGGCGTACGGGTCCGCCACCCCGGCCACGGGTGCCCCGGTCCAGGTGGCGACCCAGACGCCGGTGGAATGGGCGGGCTCGGCGGGCGGACGGGTCGCCGGCTGCGCGCTGACCTGCTGCGACCCGGCACCCGAGAACAGCGCGGACCCGGCGTACGCCATGGATGCGGCAAGCGCGGCGGTGCCCGCCACGAGGGCGATGAGCAGGGCGGTTCCCTGGCGCCTGGGCATGGGTGGGGTGTCTCCTCGTGATCGTGGGGGTTGGTCTCATGATGGGGCACAGTGCCGGGAACTCGACATGCGGCCCGGGAGTACGTCAGGTAAGGACAATGCGTACGGGGCACCGGGGGCGATGCGTACGCGGACGCGGACGGGTGGAGCGGATGGAACGGATGGAACGGACCAGGTCGGGCGAGCCGGGCGGCGGACCGGCCGAGCCCGCACAGGCACATGGCGGCGCGGACGGGAGCTCCGGCACCGCAGCCTCCGCTCCCGCACGCCCCGCCCCCCTCGCCTCCTTCGCGTACACGGCCGCGGACGAGGAGAAGCGGCGTGGTGTGCGCCGTATGAAGACCACGGCCACCGGCCTCCTTCTGCTCGTCGCGCTCGTGTACGTCCTCGCCACCTGGGCGAAGAACGCGGGTGTGGGCGGCTGGCCGGGCTTCGTCGCCGCGGCCGCCGAGGCGGGGATGGTGGGTGCGCTGGCCGACTGGTTCGCCGTCACGGCGCTGTTCAAGCGTCCGCTCGGCCTGCCGATCCCGCACACCGCCATCATCCCCACCAAGAAGGACCAGCTCGGGGCCTCTCTGGGTTCCTTCGTCGGGGAGAATTTTCTTTCGGGCGATGTCGTGCGCGGCCGGATCCAGGCGCTGGGCATCGGCGGCCGGCTCGGTGCCTGGCTGGCGGAGCCGGACCACGCCGACCGGGTCACCGCCGAGTTGGCGACCGCGCTGCGCGGCGCGCTGACGGTCCTGCGGGACTCGGACGTGCAGGCCGTGGTGGCTGAGGCGATCACCCGGCGGGCGAACGCGGCGGAGATCGGCCCCGGCCTCGGGAAGATGCTGGAGAAGGTCGTCGCCGACGGCGGCCACCGCCGGGTCGTGGACCTGATCTGTGTGCGTGCGCACGACTGGCTGGTGCTGCACGGCGACTCCGTGATGGACGCGGTGCAGGGCGGGGCGCCGGGGTGGACGCCGCGGTTCGTCGACAAGCGGGTGGGCGAGCGGGTCTACAAGGAGCTGCTGCGCTTCGTGACGGAGGTTCGGGACATGCCGGGGCATCCGGCGCGCGCTTCGATCGACACGTTCCTGACGGACTTCGCGGCCGACCTCCAGACCGACTCGGACACCCGGGCGCGGGTGGAGCGGCTGAAGGCGGAGATCCTGGGGCGCGCCGAGGTCCAGGACGTCATCGCGTCGGCCTGGGCATCGGTACGCACGATGATCATCGCAGCGGCGGAGGACGAGCAGAGCGAGCTGCGGCTGCGGGCGCGCGCCTCGCTGTTGACGTTCGGCGCGCGGCTGGCGACGGACGGGCGGATGCAGGCCAAGCTGGAGGGCTGGCTGGAGGACGCGGCGGTGTATGTCGTCACGAGGTACCGCACGGAGATCACCTCGCTGATCAGTGACACGGTCGCGAGCTGGGACGCGGATCAGACGTCGAAGAAGATCGAGGCGCACATCGGGCGTGACCTGCAGTTCATCAGGATCAACGGCACGGTGGTGGGTGCCCTGGCGGGCCTGCTGATCTACACGGTGTCGCAGGCGTTCGGTGCGTAGTCACCGGGTGCGGCGGGAGTTGTTCTGCGTATGGCTGTTCGGTCACGACAGAGAGATGACTGCCGACGCAGCATTAGGCTGCGGGGATGAGTGATGTGTACGCCGTGGACTTCGCCCTTGACCTGCAAGCCTCAGTACCGAGCTCCATACTCGCCGATCTGCGATGGCATCTCGGCATCGAGGCCGCCGACGAGAGCGGAGCGGAGGACCCGGTCGGCGAGATGGGCGACATGTTCCCCCTGCTTGCGGCGCGCGGACCCGCGGTGCGAATCGGCGGGGTCCTGGTGGGCGAGTTCACCCGGACGGCCAGCGGGTGGTCTTTGACGGCACGCCAAGAGGTGCACGCCGAACTCCTGCCTGAGCTGGACTCGCTCGCGGAGCGACTTGCGTGGAATTCCAGCACCGAGGGAGTGATCGGGCACATTCGCTTCTACGAGGAAGACGTTCCCGATCTGTTGATCAACAGATCGGGAAGGCTGGTGAAGATGTCCCTCGCTCCAACGGGAACAACTACCGCGTGATCGGAGAGAAATCACCGACCATCAATGGAGAAGTCATCTCCCGGAGGTGAATCACTCAGCGCGTCTTCGTCGATTACCGGCGTCACATGCAATACAGCCTCCGCGTTTGCGATCATGCGCGCGATTTCGATCGGAGGATTCTCGAATTCTTCCATCACTACGTCAAATGGCTCCACGCGGTATGTCTTTCCGTCGAGGCCCTTGGCCTCGATGAGGTAGCGGTAGCCGGCCGGTGAGCTCTGGTCGTCAACCTTCTTCCAGGCTGCCCCGCGGCGACGCACCAACAAATCACCCAAGTACGACGTGAGATCTGTGTGGAGCGTGATCCAGTCCGGTTGCTCGAACTCGCCCAACGGCAGGCGGTCCACGTAGCTCTGAAGGCCGGGAAGAAGCGTCAACGGGTCTCCCGCATACTGCTCCTGTGTCACACCGAGCACCGACGCGAGGCCAACCGCGTTGCGGTGCGCCCCGTCTGCCCATTCCGAGACCTCTGCGCCCGACCCTTCCGGATTCTTGCTCTGCATTCAACGCAGCCTTTCAATCGACCCGAGAAGATCCTACGCCTTCTTCTTCGGTAGATCCCACTGATCTTTCTTGGGTGTGGGTCCGTATTCAAGGAAGATGATCTTTGCCTTCTTGAGGTAAGCGCGAAGCTCATCAGAGGGTCCCGCATGTGTGAACGACCATCGGGGGTCATATCCGGGATCCATGCGCCTCAAGGCCACGTCCTTGTGGATCTGTTCCTTGATGTGCTTGCTGAGCGGGACCTCGTTCCGGATTGTCTGGTGCGTGCCATCCCTCAGTGTGATGGTGCGGTAGGGGCCGTATGTCTTTACTTCGACGGCTGCCGTACGCCCGCCGGGCAGATCTACGGGAACGTCAACCTTGCGTCCACCGGTTGCGGTTACGGGATACCGCGGATCAGTGCTTGTGGGGACCGGGTAGTGTCTCTCGGGGCCACCACCCCACATCTGGCGGTGGAATTCCTCGCCACGTTCCCAGCGGGTACGGACATCGTGCGTGTTGCGCACCTCCCTGAGCGTGAGCGGGCCGTCCGCCGACAGCAACGCAGGCCTGGAGTAGTCGGGCTCGTTCCCGACGTACGGATTGTCGTCGTCCGGCTTTCCGCCGACGTCCTCCGCGTCTGGCTGATCGTCCACGGGATTCGAGTCGATGCTGTCATCGGCTCGTTCAGGACCCCCGTCATGGCCGGGCCCGTCGCTTTGGTTGGCGTGCTCACCGGTCGGATCCTCGCCACCGCGGCTCGCGTCGCCGATCGCGTCGTCACTGGTACGCGCCAGGCCCTCCGGACCACCTCCTCCCGGCGTCTCGGGGCGCGGTGGGAGCGTGTCCGTCGTAGAGCCGCCGGGTACGTCGTGGCCGACGGAGGGACCCGTGCCGGGGGTCTCGGTGCGGGGCCCCGGCACGTTGTCTCCGACGCGACTGCCGGGCGCGGCGTGGTCCAGATTGTTGCTGGACATGTTGTCGCCGGCGTGGCTGCCGGGGAGGTTGTCGCCGGCGTGGCCGGTGGGCATGTGGTCGCCGGCTCCGCCTGCGGGGAGGTGGTTGCCGGCGTTGCCTCCGGGGAGGTTGTCGCCGATGTTGGTGCCGGGGAGGTTGTCGCCGGT